>JBDRPM010000137.1:0-24738 GCA_043827005.1 Pseudomonadota bacterium
GATCGATTTTCCATTGAAAAAGACGGGGTCAAGCTTCTGGTCATGGGAACCGTTAAAAAAGGCGGCTCCGGTTGTATCTGCCCGGAAGCCACCATCTTAAAAGCATTGATGAACCACCTGGTTTTGGCTCGAAATGAAGTGGTGGTCATGGATATGGAAGCTGGCGTGGAGCATCTGGGGCGCGCCACGTCAGGATCTGTGGATGCCTTGATTGTTGTGGTCAATCCCGGTCAAAGAAGCCGGGCGGCGGCTGATAAAATCAGAAAACTGGGTCAGGATATCGGCATTAAAAACATTGTTGTTCTGGGAAACCGGGTCAAATCCGAACAAGACAAACAATTGATTGCCGACAGCCTGCCCGGCTACGAAATTTTAGGATATATGCCTGAAATGGAGGAAATCGTCACCTCAGACCGGAATGGCACCCGACCTTTTGATGACATCACAACCATTCCGGATGGACTCAAAGAGGTCACCAGGAGATTACTCCAATTGGCAAAATAGACCATGAGCAATAGCTACGCTAATTTATGTGACATACAGATAAATTAGCGTGGCCTTAACTCAATGCTCGTTATCTTTCTCGAGGTGGTGGGTTATCCGGGCGAAGTACGAGCCGATCGCCCTGCTGCTCACAAGTGCCTGTCACGGTATCTCCATGAGGGCTGATAAATTCAGATGTGTCTCCTTCATTTTTGTTTTCACAGGCAGTATAAGCCTCTGGAGGAGGACCATTCTGCCCGCCTCTGGGCCGACGTTCTTCAGTGTCTGATCCAAATGCGATCGCAACGCATATGCCGAGAATAACAATGGTGGCAATGATTAATTTTTTCATGTTTTTCATAAATAAATCTCCTTTTGTTGGTTATAAATTTTAAAGCATTTCTTTTTAAGATGGCCAGTTGGTAAAATGCTGTTTTTCAAGTTTCATTTTTCCATCATGGCCCTTGTAAATATTGATCCAGGCATTCCAGTGTTCATAATCCGGTTCAGGATAATCCAACCGGAAATGACTGCATCGGCTTTCTTTTCGCATGATTGATGCCCGCAGTTTCATTTCAGCATTCAGAATCATGTTGGATGTTTCATGGGCCAACCTTAATTCATGCATGTCAGCAGCCCTGAGCGATGGTGCGTGATGATCTCTTAATTCTTCAATATAGGCCAGTGCCGCCTTAAGCAGGTTTTCTTTTTTGATGTATAATATAAAATTTGGAATCATGATGCCCTGTAGGGTTTGTGTTACCCACGCCGGGCTATATCCAGACTTTGGTTTAAGCGGGGCAAGCATTTCTTTGTGTATGGTTTTTAACCTTGCGGGTTGAATTTGGGGCAATTCAACATCCTGACAATACATTGCGGCTGCTTCTCCTGCCACAGCACCTTGTACTGCTGAACCAGCCAGGGATGACCCTATCTGGGTGTAGATTGCGCCAGTCATGTATGACCCCAAGGCATCGCCCGCCGCATACAGGCCCGGAATATTTGACTCGCATTTGTCGTTAATGGGGACCAATCCTTCCGACTTATGGATGGACATACCCGCAGAAGAACCGCCAACCATTGTTCCGCCCATTCCTGGCGGGGCTCCTCCTGTTTCAGGACGTTTTCCTTCAAAAGGCCTTGGACCTTCTGGGCCTCCATGGGCAGGCCCGTTGCGAGCAAATTCATCCGGCCGATAAGGCCCATCAGAAGTTTTATTCTCTGGCACCATTCCCGGAGGACCCATTTCAATGGGATTGCCTTTCATATAGGCCTTGTAATTCAAGTCAACACCCAGGTCATGATGAATCTCGACACCGGTTACACCTGGTTTTCGTTCAAACATGCCATGCCATCCGTCAAAACAGGCTGCTGGATTTGTGGATTGACCCGGATGGCCATCATTCCATTCCTTACCCGTCACTTTGGCACCGATATGATATGCCATGATGGTGCCGTCATGGGTCAAATCACAAATGGGAAACCCATTGGGCTTAAACCCACCCGCTCCAGTACACAAAATCACACTCTTTGCCCTGAAGATATGAACTTTGGGCCCATCGAGGCTAAACCCGGCAATCCCTGCAATTTTCCCGTCTTCTTTGATAAGATGGGTACACACCACTCTTTCTATTACCGGGATATTCCGTTGGTTAATGGGGTTACTAAACGATTTGTTGTAAAGCGGTGAATCAAAAAAACCCCATTCTCTAAGTTCATTGACTCTTGCGTAAGAATGCTCTGCCATCTGCCGGGTGTATATGGGATTATTGGTTTCCAGGGCAGAACGTGCGACTTTAGCAGTAAAGGCATCAAGAGATATTCTTGCCTTGTTTTTATCATAAGCAAATATCCCCTTTGCAAAAGGGGTTTGACCGGATGAACCCAAACGCCCTTTGGAAACAAGGATGACTCTGGCACCAGCATCATGGGCCTTGACAGCAGCGAAAAGTCCGGCCATTCCACTTCCCACCACAAGCACTTCAGTCTTGTTGTTTTCAATCTCCATTTTATCCATATCAATCTTTGGAATATTGGCACTATATGCTTTGGTTTCTATAGGCAGACCCATGGCAGCCATGGCAGCAAAACTTGCTGCCCCTCCGGCAATCGCTAAAAAGCTGCGGCGGGACAATTCTTTGGTATTTTTGACCTGTGTCATTTGTTTTATCATTGCATCCTTTTTTATTATCCCCATGAGACCACCACTGGTATAGATTTTTCCGGTAAAATGGTGATGGCATCCACCGGACAATACATTCGACACAAATGACACATCTGGCAGTCTGCTGGATACTTGATAAATGCCTTTTTTGTTTTTTCATCCTGGGCCAGAACATCTGTGGGACAGGTTTTTACGCATGTACCGCAGCCGATGCAGCCCTTTATGATACTGATCACCATGATTATCTCGCTTTACTTTCCTGTGCAGGCCATTACTCTGGAACTCTGCCTTTTTAATAATTGATCTTAATGCTAAGTTAACATTCAATTGTGTGCCCATAATGATCAAAATGTGTTGATAAATAGAGGATTTGCCAATGGCCTTGAAAAAGGTCTGTTATTGACTGATAATGGGTTAAAAATAATAATTGTAATGATCAGGAGAACGAGCAGTCAATGAAGCTCAAGTACAAATTTTTTATCGCATTTTCTATTATGTCTTTTTTGATATTATTTCTAATCGTCAGTGTAACCCAGATCAATGTTCGCAAAAACTTTATTCGATTTGTGAATAATTCAGAATTTGATAAGCTGACTAAAATGGAAACCCTTCTCAAACAACAGTATCAATTAAAAAGGGGGTGGGATGGTTTTTATAATAACAAGGCAGAATGGGAAAACCTTTTATTTCAATCCCACCCGGACAACCTGGATCATGAACCGTCCCGTCCCATACCCCCTGAGCACCTCCAAAATCGTAAACCACCACCTCATGTGAACGCATTGACCGGCCCGCCACCTCGAGAAAGTCTAAAACCCGATAATCCGTTTACACTTCACCGTCGCCTGTGCCTCTTTGATGCAGACAAGCAATATGTGGCAGGAGAGTTTCATCCACAGGATCAATTTAATTATCGGGCCATTGTTTTGTCCGACCAAACCATTGGATGGCTGGGATTGAAAAACAGGTCTGAAATGATCAAGCCCATTGAGCTTGAATTTCTAAAACGACAGACTCATTCATTTTTAATAATTGGCCTGGGTATTTTTATACTGGCCATAATTATCTCTTATATCATGTCAAAACATCTGCTGTCCCCCATCCAGAAACTCACCATGGGAGCAAGGGCCATGCGCAATTTTGATTTCAATACAAAAATCAATGTCCATTCAGCAGATGAGCTTGGGGCGCTTGCAGATGATTTTAATCTCATGGCTCAAACGCTCAAACAGTATGAGACATTGAGAAAAAATTGGATTTCAGACATTTCTCATGAATTAAGGACACCAGTTGCGGTCATCAGAAGTAAGATAGAAGCGCTGCAGGATGGTATCCGCGAGATGACGCCGGAGCTGTTAAGCTCATTACACAACGATGTAATAGGGCTGGGGAACCTGGTCAATGATTTGCATCTGATTTCTCTGGCTGATTCAAAAAACCTGCCAATTAATATGGAAGTGATCAATCTTTTTGAACTTGTTGATCAATGCCTTGATTCTGTTTTTATTCGCTTTGAGCAACAGCAGATAACCATTCAAACCGATTGGGAAAAACAAGATCTGCTGAAAATAAGGGCCGATGCAAATCTGTTGCGCCGTGTGTTCAGTAATCTGTTTGAAAACACACTCCGGTATACGGATTCTCCCGGTCAATTACACATTTCCCATGATATACGAAACAACCGGCTAATCCTGGTTGTAGAAGATTCTTCACCCGGCGTTCCAGACAATTGTCTGGACTATATTTTTGATCGTCTTTATCGGGTGGAACAGTCAAGGAATAGGTCTCTGGGTGGCAGCGGTCTTGGATTGAGTATTGCCAGACAGATTATTCAAAAGCATGAGGGCACCATTGAAGCCTCCTGTTCAGCTTTAGGCGGTTTAAAGATCATAATTGAACTTCCATTGATTAAAATATAATTTAAGGATGAACCATGTCCAATGAACATTTACTGATTGTAGAAGATGAACCGGAGATCGCCCAGATTCTAAGAGATTATCTTGTCCGGGAAGGGTACATAGTTTCCTTGCTTGACCGGGGAAATCAAGTGATTGCCTTTGTTAAAAAAGAAAACCCTGCCCTGCTTCTTCTGGATATCATGATTCCGTATGTGGATGGCAAAACCATTTGCCGGGAGATCAGAAAATTTTCAAATGTTCCCATTCTCATGATCACAGCACGGGTAGAGGAAGTTGATCGAATTATCGGATTTGAGCTGGGCGCAGATGATTATATCTGTAAACCGTTCAGCCCCAGAGAAGTGGTTGCCAGGGTGACTGCAGTGCTGCGACGAACACTTAAAGACTCTGTTGACCAGATATTATCAGGCGGGGCCATTCACGTTAACAAAACCTCCCGCATCACAACGGTGAAAGGAATAGAGGTGAGCCTGACGCCCAGTGAATTTGAAATATTATCGGTTTTAATGGGAAGTCCCAACCGGGTTTTTACCCGGGCACAGCTGATTGAAACGGTCCAGGGATATAGTTTTGACGGGTATGAACGAACCATTGATTTCCACATCAAAAATTTAAGGAAAAAAATTGGGGTCCATCTTCCCGGGGAACACATCATACAATCGGCGTATGGGTTTGGATACAAGATCGTATTATAGGATATTCTTGTCATTTTTGTGTATAACCGGATACTTATGACCAGTGATCCGGTTATAACGTAACTTCATCTCAATGGTTTTTAAGCTGTTATATCCAGATCGCCTGTCCGGGTTTCCAGGTACGCTAACAATTGTGCCAGCATATCCTGATCATCCATTTGGAAGGCAGTATCTCCTGATTGTGCTTCATAGGCGGAAATAACCTGCTGAGGGGGTGGCGGTGGCGGTGCAAACCCAGCTTCATCCAGAACCGATCGCAATTCAGAACCATTTAATACGCCATCTCCATCTGTATCAAAATCAAGAAAACTGCTGTTCAATTCCGTACCGGTTACTTCCAGTATGCCTTGTGTCAGTGTATTGAATTCAGATTCGGATATGACGCTGTCAGAATCCGAATCAACCATATTGAATACGCCAAGCAGATCTTCAGATGATTCGGTCGAACTGCCAGGCGGTGGCGGTGGCGGTGGCCCACCAGCCCCTTTCATTCCCTGTGAAGCCATTCCACTCTGTTGGTAACTTGACGAAATCATACTGATCAGATTGCTTGTGCTTCCAATGCTGCTAACCATTATCAGCCTCCTTTATGTTTTGATATAAAAAAATCCTTCAACAGGAAGGGCAAACCCATTCCATGATTGATATAGAATACAAAACAATTGAGTGTGTACTGTGATGGAATTGTGTGGAAAAATAGAGTTTTGACTATAAATACAATACTGGGAAACTCCGGGTTATGTTGCTTTAAAGGCTGCGATGGTGGTATCCAGCATCCGGTTGGAATAGCCCCACTCATTATCAAACCAGGCCTGAACTTTGACAAGCCGGTTTCGACTCACCCGGGTCTGGGCCAGATCAATGATGGCGGATCGGGGATCATGGTTAAAATCGCAGGAAACCAGAAGTTCGTCATTAACCCCCAACACCCCCTTCAACTGATTTTTTGAAGCATGGGTTAAAATCTGGTTCACGGCCTGAATATGGGTATCGGTTTGAGCCAAAAGTGTAATATCCATGATTGAAACATTGGTGGTGGGCACCCGGATGGCCAGGGTTTCAAATTTACCTTCCATGGACGGCAAAATCCTGGCAATTCCTTTCTCAAGGGCTGTGTTCACCGGAATGATGGATTGCAAGGCAGACCGGGTTTTTCTTAAATCCGAATTATAGGCATCAATCACGGGCTGGTCATGCATGGCCGAATGGATGGTTGTAATGCTGCCGCTTTCAATACCCAGGGCCTGATCCAGGACATGGAGGACCGGAATCACACAATTGGTGGTGCAGGAAGCATTGGAAATAATAGTATCGGTTGATTTTAACTGATCATGGTTTACCCCGTAAACAATGGTGGCATCCATGTTGTCCTCTGCAGGCTGTGAAAAAATCACCTTTCTGGCACCAGACAGCAGATGAAGTTCAGCTGCCTGCCGATCATTAAAAACCCCAGTGCAATCCAAGACCACATCAATACCCAGATCCTTCCAGGGCAGATTGACAATATTAGATTCCTGAAAGATCTGAATATAATCTTTTCCAATAATCAGTTTGGATTTTGCATGTTCCACCGGCAGGGGGAACCGGCCATGGGTGGAATCATATTTGGTGAGATGAAAAATGGTTTGTTCATCAGCAGTCTCATTGATCGCCTTAAGCCGAATCCGGCTTGAAAACATTTCAGATTCATAGATGGCCCTGGCAATACACCGGCCAATCCTGCCGTATCCGTTAATGGCAATATTTATTTTTTTTTTCAAACGATTTTAACCTTTTGCTGATCAATTCACCTCAACTTGCCTCTGACGCTTCTATATCACAAAGTGTATCACAATTTAATCATAAAAAATAAAATACCCCTGATAAAAAAACAACAAAGCAGCTGCCATGGTTATTGCACAGCAACTGCTTTGGTTGTACCCATTATGGGATCAGATTATATCAAAATGTTCCCACGCTATTGCAAATCTCATCATAATAATTTAATACGTCGTCTTTTTTATCAGATTCCATCAATGCCATGGCGGTTCTCGGGTGCTGATTCATGGTACCGGTCACCATGTAGGGAATTGAATATCCCCACTCAATTTTTTTACTCCATGGGAAGATATCTTCTTCAATACACTTGATCAGCGGTCTTACCTTGAACTTTGGGTTTTTCAAAAATGAGAGCAGCAGCTCCAGCGGACAATTGCCTGCGCCTCGACCAATACCGTAAAGGGTCGCATCCAGATAGTTCACACCATTGATAATCCCTGAAATGGTGTTGGCAAAAGCCAGCTGCTGGTTATTGTGGAAATGCGCACCAATGGTTTTACCCGGAAGCCGTTCAATATATTTCTGGGCCAGGGTATCAATATCTTCTGAATAAAATGCACCAAAGGAATCCACAAGGTAGACAACCGGTACTTTGCTTTTATTCAAATCTTCAAGACATTCATTGAGTTCCCGCAAGCCCACCGTTGAAACAGCCATCAGGTTGATCGTGGTTTCATATCCTTTGTCCTGACAATGCTGGGCCAGTTCAATGGCACTGTCGATCTGGTGCACGTAACAGGCCACCCTCACCATGTCCAGCGAGCTTTCAGATGCAAAGGGGATGTCATTCAGCTCAATTCGCCCGATATCTGCCATGGCAGATAATTTAATCCGTTTTTCTTCATCCCCGATAATTTTTTTCAAATCTTTTTCAAAACAAAATTTCCAGGGCCCGAATTCTTTTACATCAAACGCACTTTTAGAACTCAGATATCCGATTTCCATATAATCCACGCCTGCATCCGCAAGGGCGGTATACACATTGCGAACAAATTGGGTATCAAACTGCCATTTATTCATCAAACCGCCATCTCTAACGGTACAATCAATTACTTTAATTTCTTTTCTAAACATTTCGATCTCCTGTTTTTCGGATCGTTGTAATAACTTTACTTTGTTTCTTTTCATAGAAACATTATGGTTGAGGTTGGGTTGTATATCAAAAAGAGGGGCATTGTCAATAAGAGGTTGAGAAAATTTATAGTTTTATGAGCAAAATACAGATAGTTAAAGGAATGAACACGGTTCGCCCTCTGTCCGGAAGACTGTTCTTTGGAAAAACAATCAACCCAGACACTGCGATCATAAAAAAGTACAGCCCCAATCCCATTAACGATTCTTTTTTTTATGATTCGGCCATATCAGGCTTCATCTATTGAACCGGGGTTTACAAATCAGGGGGCCGGACTTATATTACCGAAAACATAAACCCCATCGTTGCAACGCGGGGGTACAATCAACTCACAATAGATATGGAGATGTCCTGTGAAACAGATACTTGTTCTTGCAACAACCAACCAGGGAAAAACAAGAGAAATAAAAGCGCTATTGAACGGATTTGATATTGAAATCAAAGATCTTTCAGACTTTGGCCCCATTCCGGAAGTGATTGAAGATGGAAAAACCTTTGATGACAATGCATATTTAAAAGCTTCCTTTACAGCCAGGGTACTGGGTTACCCTGTTATGGCAGATGATTCTGGCCTGTGTGTGGAATCCCTTGACGGCGCGCCAGGCGTTTTCTCTGCCCGATATGCTGGCCAGGATGCAACCGATGCCGATAATGTTCAAAAAATGCTAGCAGACTTAAAAGACAGCAAGAATCGAAATGCTGCGTTTAAATGTGTGATCTCCATTGCCGTTCCCACAGGCGCTGCTCTGACCTATGAAGGGGAATGCAAGGGCGTTATCACAACAGAACCTGCAGGAGAAAATGGGTTTGGGTATGATCCGCTTTTTTATTATCCAGATCTGGGCAGAACCTTTGCCCAATTGTCCATGGAAGAAAAAAGCCAGGTCAGCCACCGTGGCAAGGCCTTAAAACAGGTGGCTGATGAAATGGACAAAATCATAGACTGGATTGACATCAATATGCCCCGGTTTGAGCAGGTCCAATGCCTGGGCAACAAAAAAACGAACAACACCATTACGGGTTCGTAGTGAAAAAGACAAACATTCTTCTGGTAAACCCGGCCTGTCAGGATAAGCGGATCACAGATGATGATGCCAGGCAGGTTCCCATCGGGCTGTATTATATTGCCGCCCTGTTGATCGAAAATGGGTATGCGACCCGCATCCTCAATCTGGCTGACACACAAGATGACCCCCTGACAATATTTGATCAATCTGTTTATGACCACAAACCTGCTCTGGTTGGATTTTCCGTCACCAACCCCAGCCGGATCAATGCATTGGCATGTGCTGCAATCTTTAAAAAAAAACACCCGGACATTCCTGTTATTTTTGGCGGACCAGGCCCCACATTTCTGGCCGAACATTTGTTTGAGGCCTGCCCGGCCATTGATTTTATTGTTAAAGGTGAGGGCGAACGAACCGTCTTAGAGCTTGTTAAGGCCCTTGAAACCGTTAAAACAGACTCTGACCAGCCCGACCCGTTCAAGCACATCAAGGGCCTGGTCTATAAAAATGCAGGGCAGCTTGTGACAACACAGGAACGGCCTTGTATTGAAAATCTGGATACCTTGCCACACCCGTCAAAATATTTTGCTTTTAATCATCTGTCCATGTCCAGAGGATGTCCTGGGAAATGCACATTCTGCGGTTCCCCGAAATTCTGGGCCAGCAAACAGGTGCGGTTTCATTCTCCGGACTGGATGGTTGAAGAACTTTTCGAGCAGGTCAAACGCGGGATCTTCCATTTTTATATCTGTGATGATACCTTTACCATGGATCAGGACCGGGTGATCCGGTTTTGCAACCTGATTATCGACAAAAAACTGCAGATCACCTGGAATGCCATTTCCCGGGTGGATTATATTAATACCGAACTTCTTTGTGCCATGCGGAAAGCCGGCTGCATCCAGATCAGTTTCGGAGTTGAATCCGGATCATCATTGATCAGAAAAGTTCTTGGAAAACCAATCGCCCAGAAAACCATCATCCAGGCCTTTGAGCAAACCGCTGCCTATGGCATTCTGACCAGGGCCTATTTTATCTACGGATCACCGGGCGAAACCCATGAAACCATTAAAGACAGTATTCAATTGTTACACAAGATCAAACCTCTTGCTGCCATATTCTATATGCTGGTCATTTTTCCGGGCACCCACCTGTATCAGGCAGCCAGAAACAAAGGCTTGCTTACCGATGATCTCTGGCATGAAAAAATTGAGGACCTGCCCTGGTTTGAAATTGATGACCATCTTGATTTTAACATGGTCAAATCTTTCGGAGACCAGTTAAGATCTGAGTTTTATTCTCATTTAAATCAGTTTGCCCTGGATCTGAAACTGGTGGACATCAAAGAGTTGTATCCCTTTCATGCTGATTTTTTATCCAGGCTGGCCCTGACCTTCTCCCACGGTGAATATGCCGATGATTCAAGGGTTCACTCCCGGCAGGAGACCGCCATGCTGCTGTTTGAAAAAGCCCTGCACTATGCACCAGAAGCCCGCGCCTTTTTAGGAATGGCCATGCTCCTGCAGAAACAGCGGCTTTTTCCCAAAGCCATACAGACATTGACAAAAGGACTCTCATATTTTAAGGATCATAAAGACCTGAATATCTGCATGGGAATCTGCCTGATGAACATGGGTGATTTTTCCCAAGCTTTGCCTTTTTTTGAAAAATTTAAATCTTTTGCTGATGCCGATCACTATATCCAAACTTGCCGTAAACACCTTTAACAGGATCTTACAAATGAACGAACAAAACGATTATCGACTGGTCAACCAGCAGAACAGAGAACTCAAATTAAGGGCTCAACGTCATGATATCATCAACGCTGACAGTGAGACCGCCCTTGCCATGATCCTGGATGCCCCGGCCCCGGCCACACTGATCCAGTCTTTTCCAGACCAGGACCTGTATTATCTCATGCATAAAATCGGGCCGGATGATTTTATTCCAATTCTTTCCATGGCCACCTCGGATCAATGGGAATATATCCTGGATGTGGATGTATGGGACAATGACCGACTGGATGTTCCCACCCTGACCAAGGTGTTTGATGTCCTGTTCCAGGCCGATCCCCAGCGACTGCTGCGCTGGGTGATCACTCAGAAACCTGATTTTTTTGAATTTTATCTGTTTAAGAACATGAACATTTTCATCCGGGAACATGATGACATACCACCGGAAGATTTTGACGATTATATCACCCTGGATGACAAATTCTATTTCAGATTCCCGGACAAGCCTGACCTGGACGATGACCAGATGGCAATTCCCGAAGACGGCGAACACGCCTGGGAGCTTATTGAAACCATGCTCAAATGCCTGGCTGATATGGATTTGTCTGTTTTCCACGGCCTGCTTCTGGAAACCGCAGGAATGCTGACCGCTGAGACTGAAGAAGAACAGTTCAGACTCAGAACCCTGCGCCTGGCTGAAAAAGGATTTTTGCCCACCCATGAAGCGATTGGAATTTATCAGCCGACAACACCATCCTCTTTGAGCAAACGGCCTGAATCGTTAAGTTCAAGCCCATCTCCATTTAACCCGGACATCCCTCTGCCACCCCAGTTTTTTTCAGGGTTTATGCAGGGCGACAACCTGTTTATAAAATCCCTTCAATTGTTTGATCCCCAGGTTATCCTGGTCCTTGAATCCGAGCTGGCTGCTCTGATCAACAAAGTGATTTCAGCAGACAAAATCAAACTGCGCAGCAAAGAAGCACTTGAAAAAGCCATATCCAAAACCTGCGACTATCTGAACCTGGGGCTTGAACTTTTGTCCGATACCGACCCATCACCTGCCAAAGCCAGAGCCATTATTGAAGAACATTTTCTTGAAAACATTTTCAGAACCGGTTCAAGGGCTGGCATACAACTTAAGTCAATGGCCCAAAAATGGTTTAACCACAGTTTTATGAATCAGAATCAGCTGCCGTTAAGTTTTTTAAGCGAAAAATATCTGGGTGTGATCGGAGGTCTTTTGATTGACCGCCCCTTATATTTTAATGAACTATTAAAAGGCGACCGTTACCGCAATTTTAAAACCATTTCAGATATTTTGACAACAAAAGAGCAACTGGATCAGATAATTGCAATAGATACCTTGCTCAACCATATGGATGTGGACATCCAGTCGTTTACCCATGGAATCTTGACCTACAAGACCCTGATTCTCACGCTCTGGGCAAAGGATCGTCTGAACATGGAAAAAAGCCTTGACCCCATCCCGATCAGTCGGTTCAAACCATTTTTCACTGCCCTGTTCGCCCCGGATGACACCGGTATGACCCAGGCACTGCCCTTAAGCGATTTGACCATCTTTATTCAGGAAACAACCGGTTTAAAGGAAGAAGAGCTGCCCGAAGGATGCAACCAGGTCATCAACAACCTGATCCATGAGCTTGGCGAAGAATATGGCACAGTTAATCCCAATGATCTGGATCCCCGGTTTATCTGTCATTTTATACTCAAAACAGATAAACCGGAAAAACCCTGATCCGACTTTGGATCTTTTCTGGAAAATCAGCCTATTTTGTTATAAAAACAGGACAGTCTGATTTATGCAGAACCTGGTGAGCCACACTGCCCAGCAACAGGCCTGTAAAATCAGTGACACCCCTGGACCCCATGACAATCAAGTCAATCTTTTCAACCTGGGCCACATCCGGGATTATGTTGCCGGGACTGCCTTCAAGAATTCGAATATCAAACTTGACCCCTGATTGTTCCAGCATTTCCTGAAACGGCCCAATGAGTTTTTCTGATGCCTGGTTCATGTCAAAAACAGCCTGTTGAAAATAAGGTTCTGCCATCACAATGGGGAATATGGCATGACAATGCAAAAGAATAATCCGGGCATCCAGAAGCCTGGCCAAATCAATGGCATACCGGGTTGAATTAACTGAATGGTTAGAACCGTCCACCGGGTTGAGAATTTTTTTAATCTCCATCACATCCTCCTTTTTTTACCTGTTGAACAGGCCATAAAAAAATCGTCACAAGAAGAGACAAAATCAAAAAAAAAACACAGTGCGGGCTTACACAACAAGCATACTCTGTTTAAAAAACAATGTCATATGTTTTTTTTAAAACAAACAAAGCCGATCTCCCATGTAATATCAGGCAAAAAGACTGATAATGGAGGCGCTGCCGGATTTATAGATTGATTGACGGTTCGTTCCCTGGGGCGTGTAGGACAGGATATGATTGAATGCAAAAACATAATTGTTTTCACTTTTACCGTGAATGGTGTCGATGCGGTCAGAAATTTTTGTGAAAAATCCAGCATCTCCGGCCAGGGCCTCATACACATCCATCAGCCTGGCATTGACCAGGTTGGAAAAATCTTCACCAATGTCAATCGTTCCGTCCGTGTTCAATGTCAGGCCGATTTCCAGAAGATCGGCATCAATGGAATTTGTATTTTCCAGGTTCAGGTCTGTTTTAAAACCGGTATTGACACGGATCACAGGATCGGTCAGTTCAATCGATTCCAGCGTGATTGCTTTATTCTGGGTGGCTATGCTGGAAAGATCTTTAAATAATGTTTTTTTCAGACTTGGGCTGATCACGCTGTCATTATCATCAATCCAGCGAATCAGATCATTATAATCGTCAATGATCTGTATCAGCTCTGTGGACAAAGAGGATCGGCCCTGTTTGACAGCCACCTGTATGGTTTCATCAGACTGTGTGACACCCAGAAGATAAGCGCCGACCTTGTCAGATTCAATGGTCACATCATTGGAATCCGATCCTTGCGGACTGCCGTTCATCCTGTATTGATTTTCTGCCCCGAACCGGGACACCCGGTCTAAATTCAAATCCTGAATCAGGCTGCCGCTGGTATCGGCCAGAGAAAAATCAATCTCATTCCCGGTATCATCACTGCTGATGATCAGATAGGAGATATCTTTATAGGTATTTTCCCTGTACGGATTATAATCTCTTGTCTGGGTATCCACCATCCGGGCTGTCACTCCAGCGCCCAGATTATTGATGGTCCGCTCAACACCCCGCAAAATGGTTCGGTTGGAGACCGGGTCGTCAGCCTCGTTGTCGATATCAAAATCAATGGCGTAACTTTGAGAATCCACGGTCAGGGTGTATGAATAGGTGCCGGTCTGAAAATTTGAGGGCTGATCACTGACCATCTTATCACTGCTCACAGTTCTGGCCGTAGCAAGAGCATCAATCTTAATTGAATACGTTTTTTCCAGGGCGCTGGATGCTGCCTTGGCCAGAAGACTGTCAGGATCACTGCTGATGGCTGTATTGACCTGCCAGGAAAAACCATTGGATAAAAACGAACTGGATGACAGGCGGGTTTGAAAATATCCCAGTTTTGATTGCAACGTTGCTGCAACATCAGAAATCCGGCCCCGGTTGTCATATGATTGGGCAGAATATTCAGACGATTTGTCAATATCAAATGCAATAGTATTCTTTAATCGGCGAAGAGGCTCAAAGGGGAAAGGTTGTGTTAATTTTTTGTCATTGACGGAATCCATCAACCCTCCTGATAAAAAATAACCTTTCATTTTTGTTCACCATACCACACCGCCACTGGTGCGACAATCAAAAAAAATTAAAATCCCCCACAGCTCAACCACCAGCATTTGCCTATTGCACGCTCATTACAATTTTCTGGGTAATGCTTAATGGGTCAAGACTCTCATCAGAAAGTCCGGCCTCGTCAACTGCCCTTGGCATGCCATATACCACGCAGGTGGCAGCATCCTGGGACACGCATATGCATTTTGTTTTTTGTTTCAACATTGCCACCCCGTGTCGACCATCCTCGCCCATGCCGGTCAAAATAACCACAAGGACATTGTCTTCATAGGACTGAGCAATGGATTCAAACAGCACATCCGCAGATGGCCGGACACTGTTCACCATGGGTTTATGGTTCAAACCGATTCGTCTTCTGCCCTGGGCATCTGGTTTTGAAACAACCATATGCTGCCCGCCCGGTGCAAGATAAACCCTTGCCGGAAGAATCAATTCCCCTGCCCTGGCCTGGGCAACATCAAGTTCAGATTTGGAGTTCAAACTTTTTGCAAAAAACCGGGTCATCTCTGCCGGAATATGCTGGACCAGAAGAATGGGAACATTCAGGTCTTTGGGCAGCAGTGAAAAAATCCGGCTTAAGATTTCAGGTCCGCCTGTTGATGCGGCAATGGCAACAATCTCAACCCGCCCATGGGGATATACCGGCGCTGGGGGTTGAATCTTATTTTCCCCGGGCATGAAAAACCTGTTCTTATGATCAGGCGCTCCTGGTTTAAAAAACCGTTTGCGACTTCTTAACAGTCCTGTAACCGTCAGAAGATAAAGGCGGAGTTCATTAAATTGCCGGGATTGAATTTCAACAGGTTTTTCAACACAGTCATAGGCACCTGCTTCCAATGCGGCAACCAGGATATCCGGGTCCTGATCCATAGGATTCACAATAATCACATTCAAGTCAGGATTGATTTTTTTTAAGGTATCAATGACGGCAATGCCGCCGGTATCAGGGGTCAGGTTTAAAAAAACAATGTCCGGTTGAACATGTTTTGTCTTTGCCACCAGCATCTGCGCAGAACGCGCCACACCAGAAACTGTCAATCCATGAATTGAAGTGCACAATTTTTGGAAAAGTTCAATTGATTCAGGATCCGGATCAGCAATGACCACATTCAGTGTATCCACTCTGCCTGCCTTTTATAAAATACCTGCCTGCTTTAATTTAAATTCAACTGTTTGGCGGTCAAAGGGTTTGAGAATATATGCCTGAACCCCAAGGCGCATGGTTTCCAGAATAATCTGCCTGGCTGATACCGTTGTTGCCATGATAAATGCAGTTTCATTGATCCCGCTTGTGTTTCTGACTGCTGAAAGCAGTTCAAGCCCTGACATCCTGGGCATTTCCATGTCTGATACGATCAGGTCAAATGACGGATCAGGGCCATTCGGGGTAGCTTTTTTGATTTTATCCCAGGCATCCTCACCATCAATGGCGTGTGTAATATCACCAAACCCAAGCTGGATCAGGATTTTTTCCATGGCCATTCTGATGGAGGCCTTGTCATCAACGATCAGTATTTTCATAATCCAGTAACACCCATGCCCTGGCTGGCACAAAAAAACATGCAAAAATTCAAAGAGTTGATCTGTTCTTTCATATAAAGTCGCAACCTTGCTCTGTGGCGGCTCGTTGTTCAATCCTGTCAAAAAATGCCGATTGATCCAGCACCTGTACCATCCGGTCTTGTACAAACAATTTTCCCAGGACTATCTTTGGACAGGTGATATCCCGGCTCAAAGGTTCACAGGTGACAAGGGTATCTACAATAACCGATGCAATGATACCCACATTGGCCCTGATCTGTTTGGGAAAAATAATAAACAGCTGCTCGGCCTGATCACAAGGCGTTGCCGGTAAAAACTCATCCATTGTATACAGCAGAACTGCCTGGCGGTTGTATTCAAAAAATTTTTGCTCCCCTGTATAATGAATATCTGAAGACAAAATAGGCTCAAGGCGTGAAATACTGTCCAGGGCAAGTGCAAAATATTCATTTGCAGCATTGCCGAAAATGATCAGATTCCGGGTCTGGTCCTTGTTTTTTTTCAATTTTTCTTTAATCCGGTCCTGCTTGAGCTGTTCAGTCCGGGTGGCATCAAAATTCAATGAACAAAAGGCTGCAATCCCCGGCACATCCAGGATCATGATCACACTGCCATCCCCAAGAATGGTTGTGCCGGCAAAACATCTTAAATGTTTGATATAATCACTCAATGGGGCCACAACCACTTCTTCAATGTCATAGAGTTCATCCACACAAAGCCCAAACAGATTCACCCCAAGTTTTAATATAATCACATAGGTGGCATCCCATTGATTCTGGCGGCGATCCTTTTTAGCACTTCGTTTGTCATGATCCTGGACAAAATTGTTTTTGTTTCTCCGATCAGCAATTGCCCTGCGTTTTTCTTCCTGCAGCTTTTCAGTATTTGCCGGCTGGATAAACGTTCTTATTGACAATACATTTCGAAGACGCAGCACAGGAAACAGCTCATCCCGAAGGTTTAAGATTTCCGAACCGGCAATGAGCCTGACCCGCCCATGAATTTCATTGGATTCAAGGTAAATAACCTCTTTGATATTCACCTGGGGGATGGCAAACCGGGCATCCCCGGACCCGATAACCAGGGAGGGAACAATGGCAAGGGTTAGCGGAATAACCAAACAGACACAAGTACCCTGCCCTTTCACCGAATGGATATCAATCTGCCCCCTTAACTGTTCAATATTGTTTTTCACAACATCCATGCCCACCCCGCGACCGGATATATCCGTGATCTGTTCAGAAGTGGAAAAGCCAGGCAGAAAAATCAATTCCATTTTCTGCTTATCGGTTAGAGAATCCACCTGATCTTCTGAGACCAGCCCCTGTTCAAAGGCTTTTGATAAAATCAGCTGGGGATCGATCCCTGCCCCGTCGTCACTGATGAGAATATGGACATACCCACCCTGATGAAAAGCTTTAACATGGATGGTCCCGGTTTCGGATTTTCCGGCAGCACGTCGCAGGTCAGGCGGTTCAATGCCGTGGTCAATACAGTTTCGGATCAAATGGGTCAGAGGGTTGGCTAATTTTTCCAAGACATTTCTGTCCAGTTCAACCTGGACACCCTCCATGGTAAATTCGACTTTTTTGGACATCCTGCGGGCAATGTCACGAACCACCCGCTTGTATTTTCCAATCAAATCGATAATCGGCTGCATTCTCATCTGCATGATGGTTTCCTGAATATCCGTGGTTACCATATCCAGGTTCTGCATCAGGTTGATTGCCTGACGGTCTTCTCCGGCAAGCGTTTCCATGACAGGTCGCAGCTGATTTCTTGAAAGCACAAGCTCGCCGGCCTGATTCATCAATTTTGAGACCAGATCAACACTCACCCGGATGGTCTGATTGGGCAAACCTGCGGCTTGCCGCTGATCGGTTTGGGGAATATCATCTACCCGAATTTTGATCTCATCAATGTTTAGCTCAATGTTTTGCTCAGGGTTTTGCTCAGTGGCCTGCTCAAAACCCATATCGCCCGGACCAGATATGTCCGAAGATACTTGCAGGCTTTGTTCCATTGTTTCATGCCCAGCCATTTTCCGCCCTGCCAGAGAAATCTGGGTTTTATTGATTTCAAGCACCTGGGTAAGCAACGGCATATCAAGAATGGTTGTGATCACACAAAAAAAACCTTCCTCAAGCGGCTCAACGGTTTTAGAGTCAAGGTCGGAATACAAAATTTCACCGATACTTTTTATGTCTTCAACAATGGATTTGATTTTTCTGTTTTGCTTTTGAACATCACTTTCAAGCCGGATATAAATTGCATAAACAAATTTCTGGGTTTCCCGGGCCCGTTCAAACCTGCCTTTATCAACTTCAAAGCCCCTGTCCTTAAACAACAGGCTGTCACTTAACGGACTTAAAACCAGAACCGGGTCTGAAACGTATGAAGGAGTTTCATCCATCACACTCTGGCTGGTGTTTATCTTGGTCTGGGATAAAAGAACAGCCTGAAGTGCTGCTTGCTGTTCTTTATACTCACACGACTCCTGTGTCCCCAGGCGTTCCACCATCAGTTTCATGCAATCAAAACCAGACAGCAGGGCATCCACAATTTCCGGAGTGATGGCCATTTTTTTTTCCCGAACCTGCATCAGCACATTTTCCATGGCATGGCTCAGACTGGAAAGTGCTGCAAAATTGATAAATCCAGCCCCGCCCTTGATGCTGTGAATAGACCGGAAGGCATGATTGATCAGATCATCATCAACATTCCCGCCCTTTTCTTCCATGGCCAGAAGATCAGGTTCCAGACTGAGCAGATCATCTTTAATTTCAGCGATAAAGTCTGATGACAGCTCATCTGAAGACTCTTGTTCGTCATAAATCATGCGATATCCTTGATGCCTGAATGATCGGCTGGATTATAAGCCAGTATCTTTTGTCCATTTAAAACCATAATGATCTGATCATCCAGGTGAATGATGTGATCCAGATAAGTTTTAACCATTGCATCAATATTGGCAGGAACAGGCTCGATCCGGTGCTGACCAACAGCGATCACATCCCCGATCTGATCCACAATAAAGCCCACATCCCGATGTTTGAAAATAATAATATGACTGTTATTATCAGTTTGAACCTTGTCAAGCCCCAGCAGCACACCCATATCCAGAACCGTCAGGATCTGCCCCCTCAGGTTCATCAATCCCAGAACTACCTCGGGTGCCTGTTGGACCCTGGTGATTTGAACTTCCGGGACAATCTCCCGAATGGTCAGAATGTCTATCCCGAACAGGTTATCTGCCAGTTCAAACGTGACATACCGGACCGTGCGATCAGATTTTTCAAAAGCCATTGAATTCAACCAGTTACCACTTAAATCCTGAAGGTTTGTGTTAATTGCTTGAGTTTTTCCGCAATTTTGGCCAGTTGATCAGTCTGTTCATTTTGAGACCCAGTGGTTTCCAGAATCTGATTCATCCGTTTGGAAAGCCTGCCTGTGCTGTCTGAAACCAGCCTGGCTCTTTCAGAAGAAACCGTGACATCCCTGGCAATTTCGCCCACAGCCGAAGCGGTTTGCCTGAGGTTATCAGACACCCCCACCTCAAGTTCCCTGATATGGGTCATGCTCTGGGCCACTTCTTCAGCCTTATGGGCTGCCAGATTTATATTTTTTGCAACCTCACCTGCTGACTGGGCAGATTCGGCAATATTGCGGGTCACCTCATTGGTTGTGGCGGTCTGCTCTTCAACCGAAGACGCAATGGCACTCATGATGGTATCCACCTCGGTTATGACCTTGGTAATATCTTTTATGGCGCCGATGGTTTCTTTGGTATTTTCCTGCATGCCCACAATTTTATTTCGGATATCCCGGGTCGCACCGGCTGTCTGCTTGGCCAGCTCTTTGACTTCATTGGCAACTACGGCAAAGCCTTTGCCGGCATCACCGGCACCTGCCGCTTCAATGGCCGCATTCAGGGCCAGAAGATTTGTTTTACCCGCAATCCCGTTGATCAGATCAATGATATCACCGATCTGTGAGGCCGCCTTGTCAAGGTTGTTCACCATTTCAAAAGTTCTGGAAGCGGTTTGGGAGGCATCAGAGGTAATTGCCGCACACCTGGATGAACTTTTTGTAATCTCACTTTGACTGGCATACATCTGTTCCATGGCCGTGGCAACCGTGTTAACCGAAAACGACATCTCTTCTGCTGCTGCTGCCACAGATCCGATATTGGCCGATGCTTCCTGGATATTGACATGGGAAGCAATAATTTCTGTTGATACATGAGATGAATTTAAATTCACATCATTGACCTGGGAACTGACCTCTTCTGCTGCCGATGCAATATTTGTGATATACTCTGAGATTTCAACGGCTGCTGAAGATGCCTGGGTGGCCATTTCATCGCCTTCCTGAGCATTGATATTGATCTGACCGGAAACATCCTGTGCCTGCTGGGACAATTGAGCCACAGAATCAGACATCTGCCTGATCTCATCCATGGTTTCATTCAACCGGAACGCCATTCTGGAAAAAAGAAACCAGATCAAAAAAACCACTGCCCCCACTCCCACAACACCCACCAGGACACTGACGTTAAATGCTTTTTTTATGAGTTGAACTGATTTTGAATTATCCACCAACACCGCAATCCCGCCGATAATTTTCTGTGAACTGCCATGGCATTCAAAACAGCTTTCCTGGTTTAAACTGGGCATGAGTGATCCAAAATACAATTTTTCACCCACTTGTTTTTTTAAAAGCCCGCCATTTTCACCGGTTGTCAGCATCTGATGATTCTGGGCCACTAGCTGCGCATTGCCTAAAAAATCATTAAAGGAGGCCCCAATAGCATTCGAATTGGTGGAAAAACTGATATTGGATTTAACGTCATAAACAAATACATCAATCTCCGGCAGCAATTCATGCAGGCGCTTGAACTGTTCGCGTACCATATCATTGTCCCCGGTGGACAACGCATCTGTCATTCCGCCCACAATGGAAGCGGAAATCTCTCTGCATCGATCCGCCATGGTTTCATCATGCATCTGTTTATGATAAACATACTCAATACAGATCACTGCAATCAGAATTAATAGTACCACCAAAGAAATCATTGCTGCCGATCGAATCCAGCCGTGCTGCCTATAATAACCGATCAGGTCCATAAATCCCCCATAAAAGATTGAAAACCACAGATACATGATGATATAAGCTTAAGGATGGACCATTGCTTTCACAATCAGATCAACATCCATGCCCTGCCGGCAAAACCAGGAATCTTCATCTGGTATTCAAACATACCCATTATCATCAACTCATTTTTTACTAGTGGTACCTACCACAATTTGCGACCCATGGTAAATGAAATATTTAAAAAAAACGATTTTGCCATTTCCTGTTTCAGCCCGGCTGAAATCAAAACCATCAACAGCTTTAAGGCGCTGAAAAAACAATTGGAATGGATGGCCGGACGGTACCTGATCAAACAGATGATCCATACCTTTTTTTTAACGGATATCCCCCTTGAACAGATCACGCTTTCCTACCAGGATCATGGCGCACCGTTTATAACCAGCCATCCTGATATTCCCATCTCTTTATCCCACAGCCATGAATATACCGCAGCAGCCTGCTCAATTCATCCGGGCCAGACCCTTGGCATTGATATTGAAAAAATAGATAAAAAGCCGGGACCTGGTTTTTTAAAAACCGCTTTTACCCAGGCTGAAATAATGAACATGGAAGATGATGCCGCCCAGATTTTCAAACACTGGACCATCAAAGAAGCGTATTTAAAATATATTAAACAAGGATTTAACGAAAGCCTTCACAAGGTTGAAGTCATCAACAATCAGGTTTTTCACCACCAGAAAAAAACAAGCGTTGATATTTTTTCTACTGTCATCAATTCCGAATATGCCCTCTCCCTTATCTCGAATTCACCATAATAATAAAAGTCCGGGCTTTCAAATCCAGGCTTTATGGAGAAAAATTATACATAGTCCGCACCATATCAGAATGGTTGCATGTTAATTTTAATCTCCAATATGCTGTAATGGAAAATTTTGAAATTTAATTTTGACCTCTCCCATATAATTGAATTTTGAATCTGAAACAAAAATCTTGTCAATACCAGATGTGGTAATCTATAGTTGTTTTTAAAAGCGAGCACTGGTGAAAGAAACTATTGGTATTTACTGTTATTTGTCTATTGACTGATCATACCATCTATAGTCGCGAGTAATTCGATTCAAAACTGCGATTTTTTTCCGTTGTGTTTATTTTAGAGATAACGTAATTTAGAATAGCTATTCGGGAAAATTTGAACGGTTTCTTGTATTATTTTAAATTTTTGCAAGTCTTTGCAATTTTAGATACCCACCAATCACAGGTGATAATGATGTCAGAAAAACCAACCTATGAAGAACTTGAGCAGCGAGTTTTGGAATTTGAAAAAGCTGATTACGAGTACAGGAAGGTGGAGAAGGAGCTTAGACAGAACAAAATAATGCTCGAAAGCATCATAAATGGGGTATCAATACTTATAACCCATATCGACATAGAAGAAAGGTATGGGTTTGTTAACAAAGCCTATGCAGATTGGTATGGCGTCACTCGAGAAGAACTGCTGGGGAAAAAGGTTTCAGAGATATTGAGTCCCGATGCCTATAAAATGGCAGTGGGTAATATTAGAAAAGCCTTGAATGGGCAGCGCGTGTTCTATACGAATAAAGTTATCACCAAGGACGGGGCTGAACGGTACGTCAATGCGAATTATGACCCTCATTGTATCAACAATGAAGTCAACGGTTTTTTTGCAACCATAGTCGATATAACAGAACAAAAACGATCCGAAGAGGCCTTGCGGGAAAGCGAAAAAAGATTCCGGGTCAATTTTCAATTTGCTCCTGTTGGGATGGCTGTCATTGACACTGAAATGAAGTTTTTGGAGGTTAATCGGCAAATCTGCCAAACATTAGGATATGCTCCTGACGAATTGAGAGGAAGACCTTTCAACGATTTCACTCATCCGGAAGATCGGGAGGGCGGGCAGGAACGTTGGCGGCAGTTACTCGACGGAGAGGTCAATTTCAATCAGGCAGAAAAGAGGTATATCCATAAAAGCGGTAAAATCGTATGGTCGATCGTCACCAATTCTCTGATCCGGGATGACGAAGGGAGGCCGCGGTATTTTGTAAGCCACCTCCTGGATATCAGTGCCCAAAAACAAGCACAGGAAAAGTCCGCGCAATTGGAAAAGCAATTGCAGCAGGCCCAGAAGCTGGAGTCTGTTGGACGGTTAGCCGGGGGCGTGGCGCACGACTTCAACAACATGCTAAGTGTGATCCTCGGGTATACCGAACTTGCACTGGAACTAAGCGGAGCCGACGACCAGTTACATGACGCATTGAAGGAAATCCAGAAAGCGGCTCTGCGCTCTGCAAATGTCACCCGCCAATTGCTATCGTTTGCCCGTAAACAAACCATCGCCCCAAAAGCGATAGATCTAAATGAAACTATAGAAGCAATGCTAAAAATGCTCAGACGATTGATAGCTGAGAATATCGATCTTGCCTGGCTACCTAAAAGAAACCTGTGGTCAATCAAGATTGATCCTAACCAAATAGATCAAATTTTAGCCAATCTATGCGTCAATGCCAAAGATTCAATACAAGATATCGGTAAAATTACTATCGAGACAGATAATGTGAGTTTCGACAAGGACTATTGCCATGAACACGATGGTTTTATCCCCGGTGATTATATAATGATTGCTGTAAGTGACAACGGATGCGGTATGGATAAGGAGATTCTGGATAATCTTTTCGAACCTTTTTTTACAACAAAAGGTGTCGGCGAAGGAACGGGCCTTGGGTTGGCGACCGTATACGGAATTGTAAAACAGAACAAAGGGTTTATCAATGTTTACAGTGAACCGAACAAGGGAACAACTTTCAGAATCTACTTTCCCAGGCATGCCAAAAAAGATCTGCCAAAACAAAAACCAGAATCAAAGGAAACTGATGCAGCAGGTTGTGAAACTATCCTGTTGGTTGAGGATGAAGAGGCCATTTTGGAAATTATGACCATGATGCTTGACGGTCTGGGCTATACTGTGCTTGCTGCATCAAATCCGACCAAGGCTGTTGAAATCGGAAGATCGCATAAAAATAAGATTGATTTACTTATAACCGATGTTGTTATGCCCGGGATGAACGGCAGAGATTTGGCTAAAAGAATAGCTGAATTATTTCCGACCCTCAAATGTCTATTCATGTCCGGTTACACCGCCAACGTAATTGCCCATCACGGAATATTGGATCAGGGTGTGCGGTTCATCCAAAAACCATTTTCCAGACAAGAATTTGCCAAAAAGGTTCGGGAAGTGTTAGATGATACCACACAAAAAAGTTAAGTATAAAAAATTGAACCAGGTCAGGGAGCAG
>JBDRPM010000138.1:0-7183 GCA_043827005.1 Pseudomonadota bacterium
GAATAACGGCTTTGCAGGCCGTCGCCTTACCACTTGGCCAAGCCGCCTTGTTTATGGAGCGGGAAACGGGAGTTGAACCCGCGACTTCGACCTTGGCAAGGTCGCACTCTACCACTGAGTTATTCCCGCTCAGCAAACAAAAGGCATTTATATATGCCCATGCCCTTTTTGTCAATATTAAATTTAAAAAACCAGCTGTTTTATTGACGGACAACCGCTGTTCAACTGTTCTTTTTGTTCCAGTCTGCGATAAATGCAGCAATGCCTTTATCGGTCATATGGTGGGATGCAAGCTTCTTTAAAACACCATAGGGAATGGTGGCAATGTCTGCTGCCAAAAGGGCTGACTCCAGAACATGCAGGGGGCTTCGGACACTGGCCACAATCACCTGGGTTTCAAATCCGTAATTGGCATAAATCTGAACAATCTCTTCAACCAGTCCCATGCCTTCCTGGGCAAGATCATCCAGCCGACCCACAAACGGGCTGACATAGGTTGCGCCGGCCTTGGCTGCCATCAATGCCTGAAGGGCTGAAAAAACCAGGGTCACATTGGTTTTGATCCCTTCGGCGGTAAGGGTTTTAACGGCTTTTAAGCCTTCAACCGTCATGGGGATTTTCACACAGATATTGTCGGCAATTTTAGCCAGATCCCTTGCTTCTGTGATCATGCCATCATAATCAAGGCTGATGACTTCAGCTGATACCGGTCCTGTTACAATCTTGCAGATATCGGCAATAATCTGTTTGAACTCTCCTTTTTCTCTGGCAATCAGGGTGGGATTGGTGGTCACGCCATCAACCATGCCCATGTCATTGGCATCTTTGATCTCTTCAATATTTGCCGTATCAATAAAAAATTTCATGCTAAGCCTCCTCATCCAGAAGAATCACCTTCTGGGTTTCTTGTTTTTCTATTTTTTCCAATAATACTTGTAAGTTCAACTTAAAAACCGGGTGAACCTGTGATGGGCCAATGTCACACAGGGGAATCAGAACAAAACACCGTTCATGCATCCTGGGATGCGGGATCTGCAGGGTCGGGGTTTTTAAAACCAGATCATCATATAAAATGATATCCAGATCAATGATCCTGGGACCGAACCTGAAGGCTTTGCCCCCTTTATCCATCTGTTTTTCCAATGCTTTTAAAACAGCCATCAGCTGTTCAGGCATAAGCGTGGTTTGTATTTTCAATGCTGCATTTACAAACCAGTCCTGATCAATGTAATTTTGCGGTTGGGTCCTGTAAAAACCGGATACACTTTCAACCTGAATTATTTCATGGGCCTGTAGGCAGGAAATGGCTGTTTCAAGGTTGTGCCGCTTGTCACCCATATTGGAACCGATACTCAGATAAACCGTGTGCAACTCTTCCATACGCCAGTCTTAATCATTTGCTTTCAAGTTGAATTGTTTTTGAGTACCCGCTTTTAAGATTGTCTTTACCGACTGCCTGGACCCTGAAATAATATTTGTATCCTTTTTCAACCTGGGTGATAAATTCTTTTTTAGGCATAAAAACCGTGCCGATCTGTTGAAATTGAAATGGACAATCCCTGCAGGCATCAAATGTTTTTCTGGCCATGAAAACATCAAAATGTTCAGGTTTTATATGCGCATCAACAGGATCGATGCGGTGGGACCAGGTTAAAAAGGCCATGTTATCCTTCAGGTCGGCCTTTAAATCATATGGATCTGCAATGACCTGACCTATGGCTTGGGCAGGCAAAGGAGGGCCTTTTTGTCCACAGCCTGTAAAACCGATTGCAACCAAAAAAATGCTGAAAATAAATAAACCCTGAATAACTCTTTTTTGTGTCAACATTACAGACCAAGCTCCTGTGCCGCTTTTTTTACTGCTTTTTGTACATTTTGGGTACCTGTTCCGCCATAAGAGATTCGTCGGGCAATCATCTGCTCAATGGAAATAAACCCGTAAATATCATCCTGGATGAGATCGCTGAACATTTTAAACTCTTTGTGGGTCAGATCATCAAGTTCCTTGCGGTTATTCATGGCATATGCCACAGCTTTTCCTGCCACGGCATGGGCGGCTCGAAAGGCCATCCCTTTGGAAACCAGGTAATCGGCCAGGTCTGTTGCATTTAAAAACCCCTGTTTGCAGGCTGCCAGCATCCTGTCCTTATGAATGGCAATGTTTTCAAACATCCGGGTGTACACGTCCAGGCAGATTTTAAGGGTGTCAACAGTGTCAAACAAGGGTTCCTTGTCTTCCTGCATGTCTTTGTTGTAGGCCAGGGGCAATGATTTCATCAAGGTCAAAATGGCAACAAGATTTCCCACCACCCGTCCGGTTTTACCCCGGACCAGTTCTGCCACATCCGGGTTCTTTTTTTGTGGCATGATGCTGGACCCTGTGGTAAAGGCATCGGAAATCGTAATAAAGGAAAACTCAGATGACGACCATAAAATCAATTCTTCTGACAGGCGGGACAAATGAATCATGCAGATGGAAGCATCTGAAATAAACTCCATGACAAAATCCCGGTCTGATACAGAATCGATACTGTTGTCCGAGGTCTTTGCAAACCCCAGCACCCGGGTGGTATAGTCCCGATCCAAAGGATAGGTTGTGCCGGCAAGAGCAGCAGCGCCCAGGGGCATGACATCAATGCGTTTAAGACAGTCTTCAAAGCGTTCAATATCCCGCTTGAACATTTCAAAATAAGCCATGAGATGATGGGCGAACAACACAGGTTGTGCCCGCTGCAGATGGGTGTATCCGGGCATTACCACATCCAGGTTTTTTTGGGCCATGCAAACAAGGTTCTTTTGAAACCCGAGCAAAAGCTGAATAATAGCCAGGGTCTCCTGCTTCAGATAGATCCGGACATCCAGGGCCACCTGATCGTTGCGGCTTCTGCCGGTGTGCAGTTTTCGGGCAACATCACCGGATTCAGCGGTCAACGCATCTTCCACATGCATGTGGATATCTTCCAGGGCATTGGAAAACACCATCTCATTGTTTTCAATTTTTTCTTTTACTTTCCCAAGCCCCCTGATCAGGGTATCAGCTTCATCTAAAGTGATCATATTCTGTTTGGCCATCATCTTTAAATGGGCAACAGAACCTTTGATATCACTGTCATACAGGCGTTTATCAACATCAATGGATGCATTGAATATTTCTACCAGCTCATCTGTATCCTGGGAAAACCGGCCACCCCATAATTTTTCATTCATTGCGGTTTTTTGTTCCTTGGGTTTGATTATTTAAAATCAGGGTTTCCAGAATGGCCTTGTGCATATGCCGTTTGTTTTCTGCCTGATCCCAGAACACTGCATTTTTGGCTTCCAGCACCTCTTCACAAATTTCTTCTCCTCTGTGGGCCGGCAGGCAGTGCATCACCATGACATCATCTTTGGCTTCTGTCAGAAGTTCTTTGTTCACCTGGAATCCTTGAAAATCTTTCACACGGATAGCGTGTTCGTCTTCATCCCCCATGCTGACCCAGACATCGGTGTAAACCACGTCTGCATTCTTTACCGCTTCTTTTGGATCATCTGTAAACCTGACATTGGTTTTATTGCCCAGACAGGCTGCCTCTATAATCCCAGGCGCAATCTGATACTTTTTTGGACAGGCCAGAACAAGATCAAACCCCAGAATACTTGCTGCATTGATCCAGGAACTGGCCACATTGTTCCCATCCCCAACCCAGGCGACCTTGATATTTTCATACCCGTTCTTGTGCTCGACAATGGTCATGATATCACTTAATATCTGACATGGATGATATGAGTCAGTCAGAGCATTGATCACAGGAATGGTAGAATTTTGAGCAAATTCCTGGACCAGACCATGATCAAAAGTTCTCATGGCCAGACAATCAATGTACCGGGACAGAACTCTTGCCGTATCCTTGGCCGGTTCTGCTCTTGAAATCTGGGTGTCCTGGGCGCTCATGTAAATGGCATGGCCACCCAGTTGAATCATGGCTGTTTCAAAGGCCACCCGGGTCCGGGTGGATTTTTTATCAAAAATAAGCCCCAGGGTTTTCCCGGCAAGCAGATTGTCAAAAATACCGCTGGCATATCTTTTTTTTAAATCAATGGCCCGTTTGAAAAGCATGTCAAAATCCGCTTTTTCAAGGTCCTGTAAAGAAAGTAAATCTTTTTTCACAACAATTGGTCTCCTAACACAACAATTGGACTTCTAACACAACAATTGGACTCCTAACACAACAACAGGCTGTCCAGTGTATTGATCAACCTGTCTATGTCCTGGTTTGTTATCATCAATGGCGGCACAAACCTGAGAACTTTATCCTGAATTCCATTAATTATAAAGCCTTTTTTCATCAGTTCAGCAACAAAAAATCCAGCATCCCTGTCCACTTCAAGGCCCAGCATCAGGCCTTTACCTCTGACCTGGATTGCTCTTGCATGCTTTGTTACCAAAGTTTCAAGCTGGCCTTTAAAATACTGGCCTTTTTTACGGACCTCAGCTAAAAATGCATCCTCACTGATGATGTTCACCACAGCCAGAGCCGCAGCCGTGGCAAGGGGGGTACCGCCAAAGGTTGTGGCATGGCTGCCGAAATCAAATCCTGTGGCTGCATCCTGGGTAGCGAGCATGGCACCGATGGGCAGCCCGTTCCCCAGGGCTTTGGCAAGGGTCATGATATCCGGTGTGACCCCATACAGTTCATGGGCAAACAAAGTGCCGCACCGCCCCATACCGCACTGGATTTCATCAAAGATCAAAAGCATGCCCCGGTCTGTGCACAATTTGCGGACTGCTTTTAAATAATCCGGATCAGCCGGAATAATCCCGCCCTCTCCTTGAACCGGTTCCAGCATGACGGCACAAACCGTGTCAGGGCCTTCAAGTGCCAGCTTTTCTTCCAATGCAGCAAGGTTGTTGAACGGAACATAGGAAAATCCGTCCAGAAGCGGATAAAACCCTTCCTTGACCTTATTCTGGCCTGTGGCCGTCAAGGTTGCCATGGTCCGGCCATGAAAGGACTGCTCCATGGTGATAATTTTAAACCGGTTTTCCACACCTTTTTTTTGAAAATACCGACGGGCAAGTTTGATGGCAGCCTCATTGGCCTCGGCACCGGAATTGGCAAAAAAGACCCGGTCGGCAAAGCTTTTCTCACACAATCTGGATGCCAGATCTGCCTGGGGCAGGGTATAAAAAAGATTGGACACATGAACCAGGGTGGATGCCTGATCCACAATGGCCTGGGTAACGGCTGGATGACAATGGCCCAGACCGCAGACTGCAATGCCGGCTAAAAAATCAGTAAATTCTTTGCCGTCTTCATCCCAGAGAGTTGTGCCCTGGCCTTTTACAAAGGCTTTGCCCTGACGCATATAAGTCTGGAATATAAAATTATCTGTTTTGTTGATTGAATCCATTATTTTTTTCCCTGATTGATTTGAATTAATGTTTTACCTTAAGGGCTCGCTCAAAATCAACTTCACCTTTGCAAGCCGATTCATCCTGCCTGGCTGAGTTGTGAAAACCCGACAGCTTAAAGTTTAATCCACAAAAACCTGTGTTCCAATACCTGAGTCGGTAAACAATTCCAGCAAAACTGCATGGGACAGTTTACCATTGATAATGTGGGATTTTTTTACCCCGTTTCTTAATGCATCCAGCGCACATTCCACTTTTGGAATCATCCCGCCTTTGATGTGACCTGATTCAATCATCTGCTTGATGACAGCGGCATCCACTGAAGAAATCAATTTCTGGGTTTCATCCAGAACGCCGTCCACATCTGTGACCAGTATCAAACGCTCTGCGTTTAGAGCCGATGCCACCCTGGATGCCACCACATCAGCATTGATATTATAGGTTTCTCCATTGGACCCGAACCCCACCGGAGCAATCACCGGAATAAACCCTTTGGCTGTCAGGGTATGAATAATGTCCGGGTTAATGGCAACCACATCCCCCACCATACCCGGATCAATGATTTCCGGTGGTTTGGTTTCATCTTCCTGATGATAGATCTTCATTTTTTCAGCAGAAATCAGCATGCCGTCCTTGCCGGTCAAACCCACTGCCTTTCCGCCCTGCTGATTGATTCTGGCCACAATGGATTTATTGATCTTTCCGCCCAAAACCATCTCCACCACATCCATGGTTTCATCATCTGTGTACCGCATTCCCCGGATAAACTTAGAGGTAATGCCCATGGAGTCCAACACTTTATTGATCTGGGGACCGCCACCATGAACCACCACAGGATTGACCCCGATATATTTGAGCAGAATAATATCATTGGCAAAATCCTGTTTCAAGGTTTCATCCACCATGGCATGACCGCCATATTTAACCACAATGGTCTTGCCGGAAAAATTCCGAATGTAGGGCAACGCCTCGATGAGTATGTCAGCAACACTATGTTTCATAAGATATACCTTGATAAATCATCATTTTTAACAATGTCCATTAATTGTTTATCTACAAAAACAGCATCAATTACAATCTTTTTTTCTTCAATATCCGGTGCTTTGAACAAAAATTCTTCCAACAACTTTTCCATCAGGGTATGCAGCCGCCGGGCACCGATATTTTCTGTGGAAGCATTGACCTCAACGGCTATGTCTGCAATTTTCTGGATTGCATCAGTGGTAAATTCCAACTCTATTCCTTCTGTTCTTAGCAGAGCCATATACTGGAGGACAAGTGCATTTTTCGGTTCTGTTAAAATCCTGGTAAAATCATTGGCCCCCAGAGACTGAAGTTCCACCCGTATGGGGAACCGGCCCTGAAGTTCAGGGATCAGGTCAGATGGTTTTGACATATGAAAGGCACCCGAAGCAATAAATAAAATATGATCGGTTTTCACAATCCCGTATTTGGTGGGAACAGAGCTGCCTTCCACAATGGGCAGAAGATCTCTTTGCACCCCTTCTTTGGAAACCTCAGGCCCGTGACTGTTCCCTTTGCTGGCAATCTTGTCAATCTCATCAATAAAAATGATTCCAGACTGTTCAACCATGAAAATGGCCTCATTTTTCACCTGCTCCATATCCACCAGATGGGCAGCCTCTTCCTGGGTGACAAGCTTTAGCGCATCTTTGATTTTCACCTTGCTGCGCTTGGTGTTTTTGGGCATCAGGTTGCCCAGCATATCCTTGATATTGATTCCCATCTCTTCGATGCCGGTATTGGAAAAAATTTCCACCATGGGCGAAC
>JBDRPM010000139.1:0-13632 GCA_043827005.1 Pseudomonadota bacterium
ATGACATATACCCCTTCCCGGCTGCTTTCAATGGGTTCAAAACACGAGGTGCTGGCAAAAAAATGTTTATCCAGTTCTATATCAAAAAGAGAGGAAAGGATTTTGGCATCTTCAGGTGCATTGAACCCGATAGAGAGTACCACCATATCAAAAGATTCATGTACAGATTCGCCCTGCTCGGTCATATACCGCATCCGGACACCGGTACCGTCCTGGCCCGGTTCCATGGTATGGGGCAAAGCCCTTACAAACTGGACATTTTCCTGTTTGGCCCGTTCAAAATATTTTTCAGACTCCTTGCCCTGGCTTCTTAAGTCTGTAAAGAAAATTTTACGTTCCAATGTCTTATTGGTGCTGTGTTCCATGGATGCCATGCTCTGTTTGACCGAAGCAAGACAGCAGATGTTTGAACAGTATGAGTTCCCGCAATTGTTCTGATTTCTGGACCCCACACATTGCAGCCAGGCTATTTTTTTAGGTTCGGTATCATCGGACGGTCTGAGCAGTTTGCCTTTGTTCGGGCCACTGATGGAAAGCAGTCGTTCATATTCAAGGCTGGTTACCACATCCTTTAAGTGGTAGCCCAGAAAGTGATGATCAGAGGGGTCAAAGGGTTTGAATCCCGGTGCCAGAATCACCGCTCCCACCTGCAGGTCAATGGTGTGTTCAACCTGTTCAAAATTAATGGCGCCAGTGGGGCAGAATTTTTCACATGCCCTGCATTTGCCATGGGAAAAATAGATGCAGGTTGCCGGGTCAATGGCATATTTGAGCGGTACAGACTGATCATATTTGATATGGACGGCTTTTTTATTGCTGATCCCAAAATTAAACGGATCTTTAACACTGATGGGGCATTTTTCCGAGCAGATCCCGCAGGCAATGCATTTGTCAGAATCAATGTACCTTGGTTTCTGAAGGACTTTTATGTCAAAGCAGCCGACATTTCCTTTGACATCAACGACCTGGGAAAGGGTCAGCAGTTCAATGTTCAAATGCCGGTCACACTCGACCAGTTTTGGCAGAACAATGCAGGAGGCGCAGTCATTGGTGGGAAAGGTTTTGTCCAGCTGGGACATAACCCCGCCAATGCCGGAGGATTTTTCAACAAGATAGACATAAAATCCTGAATCAGCCAGCTCGATGGCAGCCTGGATGCCGGCAATGCCGCCACCCACCACCAGCACTGACCCCACCCATTTTTCTTTTGGAATGAGCGGGACGGCTTTTTTAGGGGGGATTCTTCTTTTTTCAGGTCTGTCCATGGTCATTGTATCAGCCATCTGGTCAGATCCTTGGACCTGTGTTTTTAAAATAACCAGTTCTGCGGTTTTGTCTGAAATATGGTTTTCTTCACAAAATCGGATAAATTCGGTTTTGGAAATGGTGTACCGTTTGGCTGTGGAGGGAGATGCCGCAAGTTTTTTGCTGTTAATCCAGTTGGTGACGGTGTTCCGATGCACATTTAAAATTTTGGCAACCGTTCCGACTTTGAATAATAGCATGTTAATTAGAAGCTCCTTAACGGATCCATTGAAATTTGTAATCTTATAATAGAAAAAACAATTGCGTCAACTTAAAATCCGTTGTTACATATCTGAAAGGTAAGGCTGGATCATTTCAAGTTCATTGGGACGGATATCCCGCCATGAGATGGTATACATGGTGGCAACAACCACTCCCGGGTCCGGGATCAGCCGTGTCACCCGGATGGGGGTATCCAGTTCAATCCACAGCGTTCTTTCCATGTTAAGACCATATGTTTTGCTGATTTTTTGAGCAAAGGAATGAATATAGTTTTTTAAAGAGGTGTTCATTTCCGGGTTGGTCCGGGCATTTTTAAGGATAACGGCCGTGGGAATCAGGTAGCTGATATCATCATTGTCTAAAGCAAGCTTGACGATTTTAACATGATAGGCACCCGGCCACCAGGCAACCGGTTTTTCTCCGCCAACGCTCTTTCCATCCCATTCGTATATAAAATCATGAATAACCATTGTTGTCCCCCCTGGTTAACAACCCGGTCAGTGATTTGGTGTAAGCTCTGATTTAAGATTTGGCATGGCCATGCGGCAGGCATGCGCAAAATCTTCAGGATACACGCCGCTGATCCATCTGAGCTGGGCTTCTGAAAATGTTCCGGGCGCATAGGCAAGCTTTGGAATAAATGAATACAACAGATGCTGATGGTTTTCAACCCTGCCGAACCGTTTGGAATATTCAATGGATGTGATCAGCCCGGCTCCTAAAGATTCAAGTGTTTTGACTGCCAGAAGAATAGCCTTATCCAGGGATTGCCTCATTTTTATATCAGCCTCAAAAATATTCCCACAGTCTGTCTTGGGCATTAACTGCAATTCAAATTCACACACCTGGGCCTTGGGAACAAACAACAGGGTGTGCTCATCTTCTGCAACAATGAGTGAGCATGGCCCGGTTTTATTCCCGTCAGTGCGGGTATTGTTTGTGATGGCTGTTAAATAACAATCAAAAAAATCTTTTCCATGGGCAGTCTTATAAAGATCTGTAAAATCACGGATCAGATCACCGCAGGCAAATGAATCGATTGTATCTCCTGCAGTGGTGGGCACCTGTCTGGGAATCATGGCATTTTGATGGTGGATCATCTGGTGGGAGGCATGCAGTCTGTGACCGGACTGGGCATAACCAAACCCGAAGTTCCATCCCCACAGGGTGGCATCAAAGACCGGGGCGGGTTGATCTGATGTGGTCAGCGTTTCAATTAAGTGTGTTCTTAATGTTTCAAGCTGGGTCTGTGTCAGTGTCTGCCTTTTGTCCGGACATGGAATTTTCAGGCTCCGGGCCATCCGGATGTATGCGCGCTGGTAATACAGATGCCGGATGCCGGTCATGTCATCCATGCTCAGTTCCTTTGCGCTGTAACGGATGGCATCATTGGCCATGTTGGCGGCAAAGTGTCCCCAGGGGATATACGAGTTGCGCCGTAAATATTCAAACACATGGGTATTGCCATCCTGGGACAGATATTCTCCTGTGATTTCATTGTGTCCCTGCACCCCGGGTTTAAGGACCAGTGCATTTTTGTAATCATCGGGAAGACAGGGATTGTTGACCAGGACTTCAAACAATTCATGATCCACAATATCCGGGACAACGGCTTGATGCCTGTTTGTTGTAAACCCGATTCCCGTTGGGGTTTTGCTATCCGGATCGATCAGGATGGTACAGGCTTTTTTTGCCAGCAGGGTCAGTTCTTCAGGATCGGTTGAGGCCTGGGCCAGGGCAACCAGGAGCGGGTGGGGCAGAATATCAAGCAGGTTTGTTTTCTCTTTGAACGTAAGTTTCCGGTTTTCTGAAGATGTCTGGAAATTTTGGATCAGAGAGCAGGGTTCAGGTTTTGGAATGCGGATGGTATCAGGGCAAGCGGCCTTGGCATCTGCCCAGGCAGAATTGATATAGGTGGTTCCGCGAAAAGCAAAGGCATTGGCAATCTCATAAATGAAATCAGCCCCGGGTTCGTGCAGGTCTTTGGGTGGAAAATTGGCATGATTGTCAATGATAGTGCCATTTTCAAGTTCCCCCAACGGTTCAATATAGTCGTTTGTTCTTAAATTCTGAACATAAAACGCAGGCTTATGAATGCCCACAATAAATTTACCGTCTTTACCCACACAGGATCGAGGGCCTGTCATAGTTCAGGAACTCCTGTGGGAACCAGACAGACAAAGGTGAACAAAGCATTATGTGGATTTCTGAGCTGGTGCTCAACATTGGGTGGTATAAAAATCGTTGATCCGGCAGACAAAGGATACCAGGAACCATCAATAAACACTTCGCCATTGCCGGTGTGGACAAATATTTCATGCTCCCAGTCGTGGGCATGTCTGGGTGTATATCCGTTTTTGTCCATTTCAAAGACACGCATGCAGAAATGATCAGCCCCGTCCTCTTTCCCGATCATAACCCGGGCGGCAACGTTTTTCACCATGTCATTGTTCATGGCAATGGGCAGTACATCTTTATAATTGATCACTTTCATGTTTAGTATCTCCTTATTTATTTTAATTTTTCTATCCCCAGAAAAGTATGGGTGATATTTTGGATGTCAAGAAGTGGAACGCAGGTTTGGATTTTGGGGTCAGCATCAGCATTGAAAATAATCAGATATCGGTTGGTCAGGATACAGCGCTGGGCCCAGGCCAGAAGAAATTCATTGTCTTCCAGGGTATAGGTATTAAAAAAAGCAGCATATTGCCGTTGCAGTCTGTCCAGGGTTTCAGGCATGAGCGTGGCATTCTGAATGCCTAAAAAATTATGGAGTAAAAAATCATTATAAGAGGCCGGGGTAATGGCCGGAACAATCAGTTTTCTGGCCCGTCTGGGCAGTTGATTGGCCGGATCGATGATTTTTAGCATGATACCGCTGTTCCATGCCCTGAAAGTCTGGATGGCGGCATGGGCAAATTTTTTGTTTTCCTGGTCAGCATAAAATTTTTCTTCAAGAAACGTTAAGGTCTTTGATTGTATTTGCGGAATGGTCTGGATCTCATCATAGATGGCAATGGCCCCTTTAATTACATGCTCCGGGATAATGATAATTTGATTTTCCAGAACGATCGGGTCAAGATTTTTAAACTCAAAGGTTACGTTAAAGACCGGGGCTGTGGGTTTGATTATTTTGTTCTTGAGTTTTCGGAAAAGGGAGGCAAGGGTGGATCTGAACATAAAAAACAGTAAAACAAGCAGCAACCGTATGTCAAACTCATCCATTCATATCTCCAATAGGCTTATTTTTGAGAATCATTTTAAATCCTGCAGCCAGATCAAACAATGGGGATCAATCCATTAAAAAGTATATAACGGCCATGGGCCGCCCTGGTATTTTACCTTGCCTGCCCACAACAAAGCATGAAAGAAACGCAGTGGTTTTTCAGGCTCTTTCATATAAATTATTCCAAAACTGATAAATCTGCAACCTGATTTTAAATATCCTATTCTATCCGGTCGCATGATTTGCCATTATGGTTTCCATGGCATCTAATGCTGCATCAATTAAATCCGGGTGAGAAAAAGAGCCCAATCTGTTGTCGATCCATTGCCGGGTGACGTTATTTCCTGCCTCTCCAAGGGCGTATAAAATGTCTCCTTGAACAGAAATGTTTTTTGAATCAAATTCATTGATCAGTATGGGGCACAGTGAGTCTGCAAGATCGGGTGCATCCTGAGCCAGCTGTTCAACCACCACCATGGCGCCCAATCGTACAGACCAGGCAGGATGGCATAATAATTGGACAAAGCTATCAAAGATCATGTTTTTGTGGATCATTTGTTGGGCAATCCAGGCGGCATCTCCCTGCTCCATGATATTTTTCAGGGTGTCCATGCTCAATTGGGAGGGGTCCCGGTTGATGATCATGTTAACGATTTCCTGGGGGCTCACAGCACCGGTCCATTGAAACGTGTCATCCAGTATCAGGCAGGGGGCAGACATGACCTTATCATTTTTTGCCGCCTGTTCATACAGGGTCCCGTCAATGATTTGAAGGTCGATCTTTCTGCAGTACAGGGCCAGGGGAATCAGGGTTTTAACCATTGCGGGACAGTGGGGGCAAAAAAGGGCAATATACAGCTTGAGCGTAACTGGAATGTCGATTTGATCCAGGCTGTTTTGAATTGATTCTGACAGATTAAACTCTTTTTTGCTCAGGCTGGATATGGTGTCTAAAAAAGGGCCCAACTCTTTTTCCATTGGCCAGGCGCAAAACGTGATGTTTTGAGCCAACTCAAACCCTGGCCATTGTTTTTCGCTGTGTTCGAGTTTAATTTCCAGATGGGGTGCAAGTTCTGTCAGCTCAGCACGGATAGCCAAAAACTGATCAAGTGTTTTTTGATCAGACTGGTTTTCAAAAGATTGTTCCGGCAGAATCAATTTAATATGAACGGTTTGATTCAAAGTTTGATTCCATTGGGTGATCAGATTTCTGGCAAATTTGTCAAACAGTGACATGGCAGCTCTCCTGGGTTATGTTTAATGATTGACCTGAAGGAATTTAAACCAGAAAACCAGATAAAACAAGGTCAAATTGGGGTCAAACCTTGAATTGTGAATTCTAAGAAGGATTTGATAGGATCAAGCCAAAGACAATAAACATTAACCTGCCCCCCCCAAAAAAAAGCTTGTGTAAGTGGACCTTTTTATTGAAAAAACACATATTGTATTTTTTCAATGTCTTTTGAGACTTTTGTTGACAAAAAGCAAGTTCTTAGCTACTAAACTGGCCTGGCTGCTCCAACATGAAATCGTTGTAATGTTGAAATCATAAAACCGTTAGATTTCAATAGTATGGGATCTGTACATTTCTGAACAACTTTAATGTTAAATTCAACAAATACCATATCAAGGGTTAGGAGTACCGGAACTTGCCTTTTGCTAAAAAATATCGAAAATCAAGGCCTTAAAAAATCGGAGCAAAAAAACTTGGAATTCCTGACAAAATTTTTTGGCGGGTCATGATTGTGGACATCCCAGAGATCAAGATCACGTAGTATCTTTTCGATGACATCAAGTTCATCGATAAAACTCATGATCTTCATTGAGCCCAGACATTTCGAGCACACAAGCGGATCAATTTCATAAATTTTCCGGGTCAGATTGCCAAGGCCTGTTTTGTCTGGTCGACCGAAGCCCTGGAAACAGTCAGAACAGCATTTATTTACCTTAAATCGTTACCACAGGTCTCATTAATGTAAAAACCTAATCATTTCTTAAAAAAGCTCTAATACAATTAAAACAAAGTTAGTTTATATTAGGGTCAAAGATTGAATGGAAACTTAATTATCTTTATGGGGAGAATAAAAATGTATATGGCTCATGTTGTCCCAGGAAGACTGAGAGTAAAACTGGAAAAACTGAAAAACAATCCGTATCAACTCGACCGGGTAAAAGAGCTTTTGAAGATTGAAGGGGTACATAAAATTAAAAGCACCTCTCTTACCGGAAGCATGGTCATTGAGTATGACAATCTAACCACTACACCCGAAGCAATCCTGACCATTCTCGATAAGAACGGCTACTCCATTGATACGCAAAGACTTGTGAAAGAAAAAAAATTTCAGGAAAATCATGAAAAAATTGCAGGGACACTGGGCAAAGCAACCATTTCCTGGATTGCAGGACGCATCCTTGATGCCAATGGACTCTCTTTTATATCTGCCTTTATTTAAATACTATCTGGCGTTAGTTAAATGGTTGCCTGATTTGTCTGTTCAATCCTTATAATTGGATCAAACAGACTGCTCAGACAAAAGAAGGTCCATTTTTCAAATCCGGATCGGTTCTCCCACCGTATTCCTTCCCGGAATTTACAGAAAAAATATGCCCGGATCCTTCTGAAACACCAGCAAGAATCATTTGTTTTTCAAAACATGTTTTACAGATATGGACTGTCCGGTTTTTATAATCGCCAAACCCTGAAATCTCTTTATATTTTCTGCATACATCACATGTCATGTGCATTTGCTTTCCTCCCCATGGATTTAATCATTGACTTTGTAAAAAAATAAAAAATTGAACGAAAGGTGTCAACAAAAAACAGCCATTCAAATCGAACACTAATAAACCGCTCCAGAGGAAATAAGTGCTGTTTTTGATTTGATTATTTTTTTGTGGGTGCTATATTCGATTCCCTGGAACATCAGCAAGGAGAAAAAATGGCGGAAAATTTAATGATACTGGCCGGACGGACCGCTTACCATCATATCCGGAAAAACGGATTGTCACCATCGGATATACAGCTGGTTTTCGGGGCATCCGGTGCTGCAAAATGGCTGGTCTTGTATGGCCTGGATTCGGTTTTGTATGGTCAGTGGTTCAAAAACCGGACAGATCCGCTGCACCTGTTCGGGACATCGGTTGGGGCATGGAAGTTTGCCGCAGCAGCCCAGGATGATCCCCAGGCAGCGTTTGACCGGTTAAAGCAGGCCTATATACATCTGAAATACACGGGGCGGATCAGGGCAACTGAGGTATCTCGAGAATCCCGAAAAATGCTTGATACCTTTTTATCCAGCAGTGCAGTTGACCACATTCTGTCTCACCCCGTTCTAAGGATCGGGTATTCTGCGGTTCGGTGTAAAAGCCTGCTTGCCTCAAAGATAGCAGCCCTTCAGGCGCTTGGCATGTGGTCAGCTTTTGAACTGAATTTTTTGTCAAGAAAACTCCAGAAGTTCTATTTTGAAAGAACATTTTTCCATGATCCCAGATACGATACTGACCTTATGGATATGACAGATTTTCCAACGACCCGAATTCCTCTTGACGCTCGAAATTGTTCAAAGTCAATGCTGGCCACGGCATCCCTTCCGGTGATCATGAAGGGGGTCACCCAGATTCCAGGTGCGCCAAAGGGGTTGTACCGAGACGGCGGTCTTCTGGATTATCATCCGGTGTTTCCATTGAATCCAGGCAAAACAGGATTTATCCTGTATCCTCATTTTTACGCTCACATCACACCGGGGTGGTTTGACAAACGACTATCCAGCCGCCGTGCCGCCGGTGAGATGCTCGACCGGATTATTCTTCTGGCTCCCTCGCCTTCCTTTGTTGCGCAATTGCCTTTTGGCCGAATTCCGGATCGTCAGGATTTTATCAGGCTGCGGGGAAAGGATGATCAGCGCATGCAGGCCTGGGAAAAAGCTGCCGGCATGAGCCGTCTTCTGGGTGAAGAATTTATGGATGCGGTTAAAAACGGATGCATTTCAGACAGGATTCAAAGGATCAGATAAAAATATTTCAGTTTCAAATTAAAAAATAATTGCATTGCCAGGACCGGACTGATGAATTTGGTCAAAGATGAATCAAATTCAAATCATGTAAATTTTTCGTAAAATTAAAGGGTTGGCGAAACGGAGAAAAATCGCTAATCAAACGCTAACAAAATTCTAATTAAATCCTAACAATATGCTAATTTTATTAGAATTTATTTCAAACAAGAGTCTAACATTTCTCTTGACACCCCCCCCCGTTATCGATATCTTTATATTCATCCAAGAGTTGACATAGCCTTAAAATACGTTTTTTTCGGATAAAACTCAACGATTTATATACCGGTTGCCAACTGTCTGGAACATTTTGAATATCTAACACGATTCTAATGAAGGACCAGCCAGTTCAATGCCTTCTCGAATGGGAGGCTGTTTTTTATTTTAGATCTCAAACAGATCTGTTTTTAACATTTTTTAAAAAGGAGAATATCATGAAATTGATCCCCAAAGGTTTAACCGCAGGTAATCTTGCTATTGGCGCAGGCATTATCATTCTGGCCCCGATTGTTATCCCTGTTATCGGCAGCATGGCAAAGCCTATCGTGAAAGCAGCCATTAAGGGTGCACTCGTGGTTTATGAAGGTATACGGGTGACCCTGGCAGAAGCCAAGGAATCGCTTGAAGACATTACGGCTGAAGCCAGGGCTGAAATTGCCAAAGAACCGGAAACAGAAGCCTGATTTTTTGCCGGGAGCCTGAATATGACACCGACAGCATCCATTGTGCATCGATTAGAGAACCGGGTAAGGATCAGACTTGTTGATCAACCGCCTCATCCGCTTGACTATTTTAGACAGCTTGAAAAAAAACTGAAAACTCATTTCGGTTATCAAGTCATCCAGATCAACCAGAGGACCGGCAGCTTGATATTCCAGGATAATCACATTGATGTTGATGATATCATCCGGTTTGCGGCAAAGGAACGGCTGTTTAAATTGACAACACCGGACAAAATGGCCGCCAGCCGGCTGGCTGGCGTAACCAGGCAGCATTTAGCACGGTTGAATGCCGGTGTCTTAAATCTCACCGGCAACCAGCTGGACATTTCCGGCTCTGTTTTTCTGGTATTAATTCTCCATGCTTTCCGGGAGATTGTCCGGGGAAATCTGACCCTACCCTCCTGGTTCACGGCCCTCTGGTTTGCCTCTACCCTTTATAACCGTGATTTTCAAAGGTATAACCAGGATTTTTACGGGCCCGGTGGCAGTGACAGCCATGGTCATGACGGCGGCAGCCAGGGCAGCGGGTATGATGGCGGCGGCCATGAATAGGCAATTTTTTAATCGCAGCACAAATCAATATGAACACATCTGTAAATTGAAAAACAGCAACCGGAGGCCGGTTGAACAGGAGTAGAACAAATGGTGAAGATAAAACCTGTCCATAACAGCGTTCAAGGCAGAGTCCGGTATGAGATACCAGGGCTCAAACGGTCGGAAAGCATGCAGCATTGTCTTGAAACCCAGTTAAAGGCCAAACCTTATGTCACCCGGGTCTGCGCAAGCCCGGTTACTGGAAAACTTCTGGTGATCTTTGATAAAAACTGTTCAGAAAAGATAAGTTCGGTGATTGAACAGGCCATGCAGCAGAATGCAGGACCAATCAACCGAAGAAGCATAAAAACAACGACAAAGACTTCCAGGGTCGAGACGGAAAAAAAATCAAAGGCAGCCCGGGCTATGGAAAAGATCCAGGCCCTGATCCATACCCGTCAGGAAAACGCTCCGGAAAAATGGTTTAACCGGACATCTGCAGATGTGATCACGCATTTTCAATCCGATGCTAAACAGGGAATTCCCTCAGATTCAGTGGAGGTCAGACGCAGGGAATACGGAGAGAATATCCTGCCGAAAAGCCAAGCCCGGTCTGGCCTGAAAATCTTCTGTGAACAGATGAATTCTCTGCCTGTGTATCTGCTGGGCGCTGCAGCCGGGGTCTCGGTTCTCACCGGGGGACTTTTGGATGCTGCGATCATTTTCGGTGTGGTGGTGGCCAACAGTGCCGTGGGGTATGTCACAGAAGTGAGGGCTGAAAAGAACATTGATGCCCTGAACGATCTGGTTCACCACATGGCCGAAGTGGTCCGGGACGGCAAACCCGTGTTCATCTCTGCTGAAGAGGTGGTGCCGGGCGACCTTCTGCTGCTTAAACCCGGTTCATATGTTCCTGCGGACTGCCGCATCATCCAGGCATCCCAGTTGACGATCGATGAATCCATGCTTACAGGCGAAAGCCTGCCCGTTGAAAAGCAGGCCAGACCGATCAGCGATACGGACATCGGCCTGGCAGACCGGATCAACATGGGGTTCATGGGCACCTGCATCACCGGTGGACAGGGCCGGGCCGTGGTAGTTGCCACCGGCCGGAACACGGAAATCGGCCAGCTTAAAATTCTGCTTGAAGATACCCTTGTTCCCCGGATGCCCATTGAGCGGCAGCTGGATTCGATCAGCAACCAGTTGATTCTCATGTGCGGTGCTGTCTGTTCCGGTGTGTTCGGAATGGGCGTGTTCATGGGATTCGGGGTGTTGAACATGCTTCGAATGTCCATATCACTTGCTGCGGCTGCTGTTCCGGAAGGACTGCCCACCATTGCCACCATCAATTTTGCCATTGGTCTTAACCGGATGAAAAAAGACAATATCATTGTCCGACGCCTTCCGGCTGTTGAAACCATTGGTGCCATCCAGACCATTTGTCTGGACAAGACCGGCACCATCACCCGGAATAAGATGACCGTCACCACCATTTATGCCGGCGGGCAATGGATCATTGTGGAGAATAACGGACTGGTTGCCAATGGCCAGGCAATCACACCCTTTGACCGGCTGGAGCTTGAGCGGCTCTATTCTGTGTGCGCACTGTGCTGTGAAACCCGGATCAACGGCACCTGTTCCGACGGCCGGCTGGATATTTCAGGTTCAGCAACGGAAAGTGCACTCACCGAGCTGGTCAACAATGCCGGCATTGATGTCAAAAAAATCCGCAAGGCCTCCCCGCTGATCGAAATCCATCACCGGTCGGAAAAACAGCTTTACATGAGCACGATTCACAAAACAGCAGATAAGGACCAGCACCTGGTCATGGTCAAGGGCAGCCCATTAGAGGTTCTTTTGCACTGTGATTCCTGTATGACCGATGGCCAGACAAAGCCCCTCACCCCTGAAATACGGGCCAGAATCGAACAGGCCAATGCGTCAATGGCCCAAAAAGCTCAGCGTGTGCTGGGATTTGCCTGCCGCACCCTGGATGCGGACTCACAGGAAAAACCGGAAACAAACATGACCTGGCTGGGGTTGACCGGCATGACTGATCCGCCACGGGAAGGCATTAAAGAGTTGATCGCCCAGTTTCACCGGGCCGGTGTCCGGACCGTGATGATTACCGGGGACCAGCAGATCAGTGCATGCGCCATTGCCAGTGATCTGAATCTTTCCAAGGGAGAGCCCCTCGATATTCTGGACGCTCATGATCTGAACACTCTTGATGAAGAAACACTCATTGAGAGGGCCAGGACCGTTCATGTTTATTCCCGGGTGACCCCATCCCAGAAATTAAAAATTGTCAAAGCCATTCAGGCCTCTGGGCAAACCGTGGCCATGACCGGTGACGGCATCAATGACAGCCCTGCCCTGAAAGCGGCAGACATTGGCATCGCCATGGGTGAAAGCGGCACAGACCTGGCCAGAGATGTGGCTGATATTGTTTTGACCCGGGACAATCTTGAACTTTTGGCGACCACACTGGCAGACGGCCGAAGCATTTACCAGAATATCCGAAAATCGGTTCACTTTTCTCTATCCACCAATATCAGCGAGATCCAGTTGATTACAACGGCCATTATTCTGGGTATTAATTCCCCGCTGAATGTCATGCAGCTTTTATGGATCAACCTGATTTCCGATATTTTCCCAGGCCTGGCCCTGAGTGCAGAGAAACCGGAAAACGATGTCATGGATCAGAAACCCAGAAATTCCGATGCTCCCCTGTTTACCCGGAAAGATTTTCGGACCATGTTCGTGGAATCTTCCACCATCACAGGCGGAGCCATGGGCGCACTCTTGTACGGGATGTCAAGGTATGGGGCCGGGGCTGCTGCCGGCGGACTCGCCTTCCAGGCACTCACCTTCAGCCAGCTGCTTCATGCCATTACCTGCCGGTCTGAATCCTCGGGCCTTTTCACCCGGACAAAACTGCCGCGAAATCGTTACATGACCGCTGCAATCGGCGGATCGATTCTGCTTCAGGTCATGACGGTGTTTTTCCCGCCGTTGAGGGCGCTGCTGGGGCTGTCACGCATCTCGCTGCTTGACGGTCTTGTCATTGGTGCCGCCTCAACCCTGCCGCTGATGATCAATGAATTTGCCAAAGTCACCCGACAGGAAACGCTGCAAATGGATCAAGAACAGGATAAACCAGTGGCCGAATCTGAAGAACCAGAGAGCAAGGAGCCGGTTCAACCTGTTGTTATACACAACTATCAGAAGGCGGGATAACCATGGATACATTGTTTTTACATTTGATATCAACGAGTTCCACCTTTGTTATTTTTGCAGGCATTGCTGTTCTGATTTTTGTCCTGGGTAAAGGCGCAGACATTCTGGTGGATGAAGCAGTGGCACTTTCCACACGGCTTGGGATTTCAAAAGTGCTGATCGGTCTGACCATTGTCAGTCTGGGTACAACCGTTCCAGAGGTGGCCGTGTCTGTCCTTGCCGCAGTAAAGGGACGACCGGAAATTGCGTTGGGAAATGCAGTAGGATCGATCATCTGCGATACCGGCCTTATTCTGGGGCTGATTACCCTGTTTGCACCCATCTCTCTTAA
>JBDRPM010000140.1:0-20070 GCA_043827005.1 Pseudomonadota bacterium
AAAATCAGTAAGAAGATTTTTACAGGAAGCAGGAGCAATATCATGATGGAATATAAAGGATATTTTGGTAAGGTCGAATTTGATGATGAGGCAAATATTTTTTATGGTGAAGTTATATGCGTACATTCACTTAATCTCTTAAAATGGAATGAGCCGCTGCTACGCATTTGGAATATAATATCCCCTTGACTTTGAGTTGATTAAAGATAATAATCGACTCAAATATTGAGTTTATTAATAAATTAATCAACTCAAATATTAATTCCATAAAAAAGGGATTTGACTTATCCTATGAAATACATCTGGCAGCACAAATTCTGGCCGACCCTCAAATATGACAGTGCAAAACTGTTAAACCCTTTAGGCAATATACGGTTCAGCCAGGGGGCGTTAATCGCCCAGATCAAGGCGCTGGGGTTTGAAATTCAGCAAACCGCACGGGCAGATGTTCTTGTCGAAGAAGCTTTAAAGACATCAGAGATCGAGGGTGAAAAGTTAGATCCAGATGCGGTTCGATCTTCTGTCGGCCGCAGACTGGGTCTGCCCGAGGCCGGGTTGAAGGTTGTAAGAGATCAAAAAGCTGAAGGCCTTGTAGAAATTTTACTGGATGCAACGGTTAATCATTCAAAAAAAATGACGTTGGAACGAATTTGGGGCTGGCATGCAGCGCTTTTTCCAACCGGTTACTCCGGCATGGTAAAAATATCTGTCGGTCAATGGCGGAATGATGTCAAGGGTCCGATGCGGGTTGTTTCAGGGCCTATCGGACAGGAAACCATTCATTTTGAAGCACCCCCTGCAAAAAAACTGGATAAGGAAATGCAGACCTTCATATCCTGGATCAATACAGAAGATCAACTGGATGGTATCATAAGGGCCGGGCTGGCACATATATGGTTTGTTACCATTCATCCGTTTGATGACGGCAATGGCCGTATCGCAAGAACCCTGACGGATATGCTGCTTGCAAGGGATGAAAATAGTCCCAAAAGATTCTACAGCCTTTCTTCACAGATCATGGCCGAGAGAAGTGAATATTATGAAATTTTGAAAGCCACCCAAGCAGGCACAGGCGATATCACAGAGTGGCTGAAATGGTTTTTGGAATGCATGAACAGAGCCATACTGAATTCCAACACTTTATTGAAAAGGGTACTGACGAAAGCAAGGTTCTGGCATGAATTTTCCCAGACAAGGGTGAACGAACGTCAGGCCAAAGTGATTAACCGGCTGCTTGATAAGGGTTCTGGAGGCTTTGAGGGGGGGATGAAAAACAAAAAATATATGGGGATCGCACATACCAGTCGTGCGACCGCCCAGAGGGAACTGGCCGACCTAGTCAATAAAGGCATTTTGATCAAAATGCCGGGAAAAGGCAGGAGTGCAGGTTATGACCTTGACTGGGAGAAGTGGTCTTCGTTAAAAGAAAACAAAGATTAACGTCTGAAAAAAAAGAATAACAAGAAACATACTGCGGGCAAGCCGCAGATGTTTGGGGGTTCGCTGTGAAATCCATTTGACAATCGTAACCTAAAGAGTTACGTTATATCACATGATAAGATCATTCGAACATAAAGGATTGGAGGATTTTTTTTATACAGGAAGTAAAAAAGGAATATTACCAAATCATGCAAACAGGCTTGAAAGAATTCTGGATCGATTGAATGCAGCAACAGACATTAAAGATATGAACTATCCAGGTTCCTTTCTTCATCAATTATCTGGAGACAAGAAAGGGCTCTACTCTGTCAAAGTCTCTGGTAATTGGCGCGTATTCTTCAAATTTGAAGATGGTGATGCCTACATTGTGAACTATGATGATTATCATTGAGAGGTGAGCGTATGAGAAAACTAACAAGAAAACCAACACATCCTGGTAATATTTTAAGGGAAGATTATTTAACTCCCCTTTCTATTAAAATTAAAGATATGGCCGAAATCCTTGGCATTTCAAGAAAAACCCTGTCCAAAATAATCAACGGAAGAGGTTCTATTACTCCGGAAATGGCCTTACGACTTTCTCGAGCTTTTGATACTTCTCCAGATTTTTGGCTAAATCTACAAAAAAATTTCGATTTATGGATTGCAGAACAGACCTCAACTGAATGGCAAAAAGTTAAACCTTTTCCCAAACATATATTGCACGGAAACTCAACTATTATCAGCGAACAAATCGCTTGAGCGGGACCGGGCTTTCTGTGCGGCTTTTTGAAAGTATGTGGTTTGACAAAATGAAAACTTTTATCGAAGACTCAGGGTTAAAATTACCCGGGCCCTCAGCCTGGCGTTATAACTGAAAAAGAGGTAAAGGGACAGAAGGGGATCGAACCTCAATGATGCAGTGGCAAATACAAAAATGGCCTGGATTTAAAGCTGCTGAGAACATTGCTCTGAAAGAATACAGACAGAAATAAACCCAAAAAAACAATACCCCTTGACGATAATATCCCTATGGGTTATCATATTGACCATGATAGAGGTACTAATATGAGAGATTTCCCCCCTACACACCCTGGTGAAATATTACTTGAAGAATTTTTAGAGCCAATGGGTATAAGCCAATATCGGCTTGCTAAGGATATAGGCGTTCCTGCCATGCGGATAAATAAAATTGTTCGGTGTGAAAGAGGAATCAGTGCGGATACTGCTTTAAGATTGGCACATTATTTTGGAATGTCTGTTGATTTCTGGACCGGAATTCAGGTCCACTATGATACTGAAATAGCCAAAATGCAATTAGGAGACAGATTGGAAAGGGAGGTCAAGACATTTGATCCTGCCGCTTGATTTTTCTAAAGCCAATTTTACTAAACTCAATTGCCCCCCATACCTGAAAGAATAAAACATCTACCTCCAACTCAAAAATGAACCGGATTTCACCGGTTATTTGTGTGGTTACCTTCTATTAATTCGTTCTTCGAGGTCTGAAGGTGATATAAAAATAAAAGTTCTCCCTTCTTTAAGTTTCTTTAAGAGATTTAATTTATCAGACATCTGTAATAAATCTTTTCTTGCAGTCTCGTAAGAAATTCCATGTGAATTGCGATGTTCATTAATATTATAAATAAACCTTGGATTTCTTAAAGCATGGCGAAGAATTGCCAATTGTCTAAAGTTTAATTTTCCACCAAAGTGTTTAGCATTCCGCAATGTTTCTTGAGCGTCTTCAATATCTTTTGTCTTTTTCCCCAGGTAAGATTGAAGGTCTTGAATGGCTTTTCTAATAACTTCAAGTTGATGAATTATGAAGTACGTAACATCATTATCATCTGTTTCCGTGTATAAAAATGCTCTACCATACTGAACAGTTGCCAATTTGATAATTCGGGATATAGATATAAACTCAGCCAACCAGTATCCCTGACTTATCATAGACCAATAAAACAAGGCTCTTGCGGTTCTACCATTGCCATCAACAAAAGGATGGTCATAAGCCAACATGAAATGAAGCGTTATAGCTCTGATAACAGGATGGATAAAAGCCGAACTTGATGTATCATTGGCAAAGCTACATAAAGATTCTAACCTTTTCGGCAACTCTAAGGCATGAGGTGGCGAGTGTAAAACATTTGAACTGATTTGATCAGTTACATACACTTTATCATCCTCACACCTGAAAACACCCGCTTTTCCAGGGTCATCTAATGTTTTTTCAGTTAATATTCGATGAAGCTCAAAAAGAAAAGAAGGTGTTAATTTGTCTTCTTTAAAATCTCTTATGAACTGCATAGCGTGAAAATTATTCAAAATCATTTGTTCGCTTTTATCTTTGGGATCTCTGCCTTGTCTAATCATTTCTTTTGCGACATGCCTTGCAGTGGAAGCACCCTCCAATTGGCTGGAATTTATCGCTTCTTCCACAAGAGATTTGATCAGATATGTGTTTTGCATACCTTGATTTGTGACAGGTTGATTTGCAGAGATTGTTCCTGCGGCATTCATGTCAAGCCAGTGTAGATCACGATTTACAGCGTCCGGCGCACAGAATTTAAAATGTTGATTAGATTTATCAAATAATGGGAGCATCGTGAATAAATTCTGCCTTTTAAATCTTATAATAGCCCACCATTCTTCGCTTGAAAAACCGGTTGGTGGTGTTAGGTGTCTAAGTTTGTCCCAGTGTAGATAACGACCTTTTTCATCAGTTGTACTGGCATTGAAAGCCTCACTTAAAAGAGCATGTTTCTCTGTAATTATTTTTATGAAATCAGGGGGATTTACGGGTATCTTCATTATAATAAAATCCTTTTAGATTTTCGATTCAAATTGGTTTTATTTGTACTGTAACAACTGATGATATCATTGTAAATACTATTTTTTAAAATTTAGTACTTTAAGCTATATGCAATTATTTTTCGACTAAATAATCAATATTTTTAATATATTAAACAAAACAAAATATAACAATAATAGTTTAAATTCAATAAAACCCTTACTTTCAATACCGAAAATACCACAATTTGATAATAAGGAATTACAACCAATAATCAACTAACCCTGAAAATTCATAGCCACAGGGGGCACATCTTTGAAACATGGGTGATTTCCGAGCTGCTAAAAGGCGGGATGAACCGTGGGCTGAAAGAAAACATCTACTTTTGGAGAGACAATGTGGGGTAAATTCCATACCTGGTGATATATAGATATTCTTCAGACAAGACAGAGAAACAGATTCGCAGGAATTCAGGGGATACCGTGAAAACGTCTACATTGACAGCTTTTCCCCTGCAATGTACACTTAAATGCTCATCCGGTATTTATTTTATGGGCAGAAGGATTTTCTTTTTTCCCGTTTGGAAAACGGTACTGACCCATATTCCCGGAAGATATGAACAGACGGCCCGTTACTACGGCTGGTATTCGAACAAATCCCGAGAGATGAGAAAAAAGGCTGGTTTGGATGATACCATTCCTGTCATTATGCCAAATGATTTGTCTTCCAGAGAATCACGGCAGAACTGGGCATGCCTGATAACGCTAAAGCTTCACTTCGTGCCAGAAAATGGCTGTTGACTGCTGGAGCAGGTTTTTTTTCTTGCCTTCACTTCCATCAACCTGATACAGATACAACATATTGTACCTGTATCAGGTTGATGGAAGTGGTGTGTTTGAACAATGGAGGCGAAAGGTATGATGGGTAAAAAGTCTGCGCTTTTGTCATATGTTCGGAATATAATTGCGGTGGGCTTGTTCATCATTGCTGCCGGCTGCAGCAATGGTGAACAAGCCATTGATGTCGACATGAACAGGCGGACCGATCTGATAGCTCCAGACCCAGGTAAATCCCTGGCCTATGCCTATCTTCCCCAGTACTCACATCAGATCTCGTATGAGCGCCATCGACTCCTGGTGGAATATCTCCGTGAAGCCACGGGCCTTTCTTTCCGGCAGGTCTACCCTGACACCTTTGATGAACACGAAAAAATGGTCATGAGGGGAGAAATCGACATCTCCTTTTCCAACCCGTTCGTTTATGTGCGCCTGGCCAGGGAGGGAGCTTTGGCCTTTGCCCGGACCATTGAACTTTCGGGCCAGCCGGACTTTTACAGCCAGATCATTGTCCGGGCAGACAACCGGGCCATCCGGACCATGGCGGATTGCCGCGGCAAACGATGGATTGCCGTGGATCCAGTTTCAGCCGGGGGATACCTCTTTGCTTTGGGCCATTTCCATGACCAGGGATTGTTCCCGGAAGATTTTGCTGAAATTGCCTTTGCTCCCGGTCCTGGAGGAAAACAGGAAAAAGTCGTTCTGTCGGTGTATGCCGGAACCTATGATATCGGATCAGTCAGGGATGGGACATTGGAACTTATGGGGGATCGCATCGATCTCTCCCAGATCAGGATCCTGGCAGAGAGCCGGCATTATCCCGGATGGGTCTATTCAGCCAGGTCAGGATTGGATCCCCGGGTGGTGGAGCGGGTCGCCCAGGCCATGCTCGCCCTGACGCCGGATAACCCGGCGCACGGAAAAATTCTTGATACAGCCCGCTTTAAAGCAATTGTCGCTTCAAATGATGATGATTTTAAACCGATTCGCGACCTGGTGACCAAGCTTGAGCTGGATTAAACGAGCCATAGCCATTCGCATCTTCGACCGGATGCGGTTTCGGACAAAGATTGAGATCGGCATCGCTGCCCTGGTGCTTATTACGGCCCTCCTTCTGGCCCTGGCTGCAGGACGGATTGCCTCGGATGCTCTGAAGTCGGAACATCACAGGCGGGGTCTGGCCCTGGCCGAAATCCTGGCCACCCGAGCGGTTGAACCCCTCCTGGCCCGGGATCTGCTCCGCCTGAAAAATATTGTAGACGATCTGAAGAAAATCGAAGGTGATGTCCTTTATGCATTTACTCAGGATGAAAACGGTCATGTCATGGCCCATTCCTTTCCCGGCGGGTTTCCTGAAGATCTGCTGAATGTCAACCGCATTGACAGTGATACCAGGACCCGCGCCCGGCTTTTAGTGTCCGACGGGATGCTGCTGGACGATTTTGCCGCATCTGTTTCTGCAGCCGGCGGTTTTATCGGCACGGCCCGGCTGGGTATTTCCCGGGTCAATATCCAGGCAGCGGTCAACCGGCTGCATTTTTATCTGATCCTCATCACCCTGGGGGTGCTGGTCATTGCCGTTACGGCCGGAACGGTCTATTCGAAAAGGATCACAGCCAAAATCAATATCCTCAAGCATCATGCCGATGAAGTGGTCAAGGGCAACCTGGATCTGCAGACCGGGCCGACACTGGTCCGCAATTGCTGGGAAATCATGGATTGCCGGAAGGTTCAGTGCCCGGCCTATGGTGACATCCGGCGGCGTTGCTGGCACATGGCAGGAACCCTTTGCGAGGCATGTGACAAGGGCCGGTATCCGGAGAAGCTCGATTCCTGCCGGTCGTGCAGGGTATATCAACACAATGTAGGTGATGAGATCCAGGATCTGGCCGAGACCTTTGATGTGATGGCCCTGATCCTCAAGTCACGCATTGATGATTTAAAACAGGTCCAGGAGTCCCTGCAAAGCCAGCAACAGCTTATGCGGACCATCCTTGATGAGACACCGGACCTGGTGAGCCTTCTGGATAAAAAACTGGTCTATCGCCAACCCAACAAGGCTTTTGCCGTTTCCATAGGCCGCACGGTTGAAGAGGTGGTCGGCAGGACCGATGCAGATCTTTTCCCGCCCGATGTGGCAGCCCTGCGGATGCAGCGCAACCTGGAGGTCATGGAGACCCGGCGCAAGGCGGAGATGGAGAGCGTCAGGGAATTGGGCAATGAAACACGATGGTACCACACAGTGATCATCCCGGTCACAGACAGGAACGGCCTGGTTACCGGCGTGCTTCGCACAGCCAGGAATGTGACCGAGTTTAAGACTGTCCAGGAACAGCTCATTCAGGCTCAGAAAATGGAGTCTGTGGGAAAGCTGGCCGGGGGTGTGGCCCATGAGATCAACACCCCCCTCGGGATTATCCTGGGGTATGCCCAGTTGTTAATGGAGGATGTTCCTTCCGGGAGTCAAATGCTGGCCGATTTACAGATTATTGAGAAACAGGCCAGGGTCTGCCGCAAAATCGTGGCCGACCTTCTGGGCTATTCCCGTCAGTCTACCAGCACCAAGCAGGATATGTGCCTCAACAATACCATCATGGAGAGCGTTTCCCTGGTACGTCATACATTTGACCTGGACCGGGTCCGTATCATGGAAGAGCTGGACGACCGCATGCCCATCATTTATGGTGATCCGGAAAAGCTCAAACAGGTCTGGTTGAACATGTTGAACAATGCCCGGGATGTCATGCCCGACGGCGGGATCATTAAAGTCCGATCGCAGCTTGATGTGCCGGCACACAAGGTCAGAATCTGGATGGCTGATACCGGCGCCGGGGTCAGCAAAGAAAATTTGACCCGGATTTTCGATCCCTTTTTTACAACCAAATCCGTGGACAAGGGTACCGGGTTGGGATTGGCTGTGTCTTTCGGTATAGTCAAGGATCATGGCGGACGGATCAGCGTGAAAAGTCCGGCCAGGGGTTGGTTTTCACCGGATGAATATCCTGAGAATCCTGCCGGACCGGGAACGGTGTTGGAGGTAGAGCTGCCTCTGGACAGCTCCTGCCATTATGAGTCCACAGAAACAGAAGGAGAAGCAAATGGCTTACATAGCAGTCCTTGACGATGTCCTGGATGCCGGGATAATGCTCAAACGCATTTTGGAACGTAAAGGGCACAAGGTTTCAGTGTTTACCGAGGAGGAGGATCTTCTGGTTTATGTGAAGGAAAACGCCCTGGATCTGGTCATTTTAGACATGAAACTGAAAAAAATGACGGGTGTGGAAGTTCTTGAGGAGTTGAAAAAAATTCGACCAGAGGTCAAAGCGATAATGCTGACCGGTTATCCAACGCTGGAGACCGCACGGGAATCCCTGAAACTTGGAGCAGGTGAATATTGTGTCAAACCCATTGACAAGGATGAGCTGGAACATAAGGTCGAGTTAGTCCTGCTGTCATAGAAAAATAAACGGAATGTTTTATCATGGCTGTATTCGATCTGTTCAAACATTTGACCTGCAAGGTTTTTGCTCCGGGGACCATTCTGCGCCGCAAATACACGGCCTTCAGGGATCTTCTCACATACGACAATGTCTGCCTGGAATTGATCGCAGACCTGGAAGAAATCGCTTTTGGATCAGAATGTGCGGACTATTCCAGGATAACATGGCTTTCTTCAAGACTGTCCGCAGCCCTTGAGAAAATGTCGGCTTCGCTGATGACCATGGATCCGGTCCGTTATGCGGATCTGCCTCTATATCATGGAAAAATTGATACCTGCATCCGCATGGGCCTGGACCTGCCCCAGCCTGAGGCGGCCCCTCCCCATATCCTGCCTTTGGGGGAATGTGTTGCAAAGCCGCATCTGGCCGGTGGTAAGGCTGCCAATCTGGCCACGTCTGCATCAATTCCAGGAATTCCTGTTCCCCGGGCCTATGTGGTCACCATCCCCGGATCGACATTTTTTTTGGAAAGCAATGCCCTGACAAAGCAATTACAAAAGCGGCTCAGGCACATTGTTTTATCCAGGCCGGAGGCGTTGGCCGATCATTGCCGTCAGGCCCAGTCTGCGGTGATGGCTGCAAAAGTTCCGGATTCGCTGGCCAGGGAACTGGCTGAGGCGGCCGCAATGCTTTCCTCTGGAGGAAAACGTCTGGCCCTGCGCTCATCTGCCCGGGCCGAGGATGGAGAAATATCCTTTGCCGGCCAGTTTGTAAGTGTGCTCGATGTTCCCGCAGACAAGGTGCTGGATGCTTTCAAGACGGTTGTGGCAGGTAAATATTCTCCCCGGGCCGTGACGTATCGCATTCTAAGCGGCCTTGCCGACGAGGATATTCCCATGGCGGTGCTGGTCATGGCCATGGTCGATGCCAGGGAAGCCGGTGTCATGTACACCTGTGACCCGGCCGCACCAAAGGAAAAATTCTGCCGGGACGGGCATCTGGCCATCTATGCCGTTCCCGGCCAGGGAAGAGCCCTCGTCGATGGCTGCATAGCGCCCCATATACGGCGTTTCACCCGCACGGCCCGGCCGGAGCGTCTGCCTGACGGGGAGACAAAAATTTCATCCCCGGAAGATTTTGAGGTATCCCAACGATTGGCGGCCCTGGGCATGCGCCTGGAGCGCCATTTCGGACAGCCCCAGGACATTGAATGGGCTGTGGACCAACACGGAGAAATCACTCTCTTGCAGACCCGGCCCCTTATCCGGGAACACCCTGATCCAAAGGAAGATTCAGACACAGCGACGCTCAAAGAGGCGCTGGGAAACCGGGAAGTGCTGGCCGACGGGCTGACCCGGGTCTCGGCAGGCATGGCCTGTGGGCCGGTCTGTGTGGCGGAAGCGGTTTTCGATGCCCAACAGATTCCCCGGGGGTCGGTCCTCTTTGTGCACAACCTCCATCCTTCCCTGGTGCGTATTCTGGGTCAGGTAGCCGCCGTGGTCAGCCGTACCGGTAGCCGCGGCAGCCATTTTGCTTCCGTGGCCAGGGAATTCGGTCTGCCGGTGGTGGTCAAAGAGACCCTTGCGCCTGACATATTTACGCCAGGCCGGCGCATCATCGTCGATGCCGACCAGGGAAGAATTCTTGCGGGTTGTCCGGATTCCCTGGCCCAGGAAAAGGGTTTCCGGGGACGTGTTCCTGATCGCCTGAAAAAAGTTTTACCCTACATCTCCCCCTTGTCCCTGACCGACCCTGACTCGCCGGACTTCAGACCGGACAATGCCAAATCCTTTCATGACCTGGTAAGATTCATGCATGAAAAAGGAACGGCCGAGATGTTTTCCCTGGTGGATCGCGGTGGGAAGAACCTTTCCGGGGCTGTGAAACTCAAATCCGGACTTCCTCTGAGCATGTATATTCTTGACCTGGGCGGAGGTTTTTTTGACCATGCGGCCGGTCTGTCTGAAATTACCCCCAATGATTTTAAAAGCAGGCTTTTAACGTTTTTCTGGCAAGGATTGTCCGATCCCAAGGTCAAATGGTCAGGGGGCCTGACCCACATGGACTGGGAAGAATTTGACAGGGTCAGTGCCGGTCTTTTTATCAAAGAAGCCAAATCCCTGGCCAGTTATGTGGTTGTTTCCGATTGCTATCTGCACTGCATGATTCGTTTCGGGTATCATTTTTCTGTGATCGACAGCTATTGCGGACAAAGACCGGAGAATAATTATATCCGTTTCCGGTTCAAGGGAGGAGGAGCCGCCATGGACCAGCGGGTCCTTCGCCTTGAATTTATTTCCAGGGTGCTCGGTCATTTCGGTTTCTCCATCTGTGCTAAGGGTGATCTTCTGGACGCCCGGTTTTCCCGCAATGAGGAAGAAAAGACATTGAAGTGTCTGGCTAAAATCGGCACCATTATGGGTATCACCAAACTCATGGACATGGGGTTGACCGATTTGAGCCAAGTGGACGTACTGGTGGAAGAATTCCTTCAACATAATAGGCCGGAATAGGGGGGGTACATGGCTTATCCTGCATCCGTTCTGACCTGGGTCACAGATCATTTGGCCGTTGGGCATGCCCCCATGAGCTATGATGATCTAAATGATCTCAAGACCCAGGGCATCGACGCTATCATGAACCTGTGTGCAGAGTTCTGTGATCTGCACGAAATCGAAAAGGCTTCGGGATTTGAAGTCTATTACCTGCCGGTATTTGATGAAGAGACCCCGGAACTCCAGGAACTGGAAAAAGCCCTGGCCTGGCTGGACGAGTCCATCTATCTGGGCAAAAAGGTTCTCATCCATTGCCGTCATGGCATCGGGCGCACCGGGACTGTACTCAATGCCTATCTTTTACGGCGGGGCCTGGGTCATAAACTGGCCGACAAGACCCTGAAAAAATTGCGCTCCAAACCTTCCAATTTCCGTCAATGGCGCACCGTCCGCCGTTACGGCAAGCAGGCCGGCAGTCTGACCGTTCGCCAGCCGTCACTGGAATTCCCCCAGACGGTTGATCTGGCTCCGTTTCTCCATGACTACCTGGAATTGGTCCGGGAGACCGGGGAAACCGTCCCAAAACATGCCAAAGGCCGCTGCGGGGCTGAACACGACCGCTGCTGCCGCACTCCGGTGGCCTTGACCCTGATCGAGGCCGTCCATATCAGCACCAGGATCAATGCCGGCCTGAGCAGTGAAGAAAGGATGCTCCTGATCGAGCGGGCCGTGGCTGCGGCCGGAAAGGAACGGGATGTCTCCATGGCCCCCGGGAGGAACCATGGAGCGTTTTGTCTGTTGGAATCGGGGGCCATCTGCCCCTTGCTGGTGGATGACCATTGTCTGTTGTTTGCATTCCGGCCCCTGCAATGCCGGACCTATGATATGGAGGAAGAGGTCAAAACCGCCCTCTGGAGAGACCGCCTCCATCCGGTCCTGAACCGGTTGTCCCTGGAAATCTTTCTCGCTTTGTCTGCTGAGTTCGTCACAGGAGATCCCCCTCTTTTCCCCTTGCCCGACGTGGTTTCCGGACGATACGTCCAAACTTTTTTCCATCATCTTCTCAAAGGTTCAAGAGCAGGACAATAGACCCCTGGCATTGGCCTCCCCGGGCTTTATCAAAGAGAACTGACGACCCCTATGGCCTCCCCCAAACCAGGGAAGATCCTTAAGAACTTGAAAATACATTATGGCAAAGGCAGTCATGAAAAAAATCATGTTAATCACCATGAAGGACATGAAGATTATGAAAAAAATATTACAGGTAACAGAGGAGACTCCAACCCAAAACCTGAGCTGCCTTGCAAAGTATGACAGATGTCATGTCAAAGGACGTAAATTAACAGGATCTTCCGGCGGGTTAATTTATTCGTCAGATATCTGTGCTTTAAGTAAAGCATTGATCGCTTCCTCTATGCTTATTTTTCCATCCCCGTTAATATCTGCGAGAATGCTGATCTGCGCTCCGGGACTTCGCATGATCAGTATCCTGAGAGCAATTATTGTATCCTGTAAATCGACCCTTCCATCCTGATTAAGATCACCCCTTGGGTACGTGAACATTAGCTCATATGCTCCCATGTCATAACCGCTTCCCTGTGGGCGAGCAGTTCCATCAATATCCAGCTCCGGAAGAATGATACTCGTGCTGACGGAAGTTCCTTTATCAATGCATGGTGAATCAGGATGGAGACTGAAATTTTTCTCAGATGGATTCACAAATAACGGATCAGCGTCAATGTTCTGATCTTCAGGAATTCCATATCCACCCAAAATATCAGAATATTGTACTGACACCGCCACATGGTCATAGAGATTGACAATTTGCCCACCGCCATTATTCCAAAAGATCGAATTGACAACGGTTACATCTGCCAGATAATTATAAATTCCCCCTCCGCTACCCCGGATATCACCATCACTGTCGGCCAGGTTATTGTAAAAAACTGAATTACTAATATGAAGCGGTAATCCGTCAACAAAGGTATAGATTGCCCCACCATCGTCAATAGCAGAATTATCTGAGAAAATCGAGTTTACAATGGTTGCCGTCAGTTTATCGGCATTCGGCAGTGCATAGTAAATTGCTCCGCCCCTATAACTTGTGTTCCCTGTAAAGACTGAGTTGTTGATTTGTGGCGCACTGAAATTATGGTTATAAATAGCCCCGCCAGCACTGTCACTGGATTCAGTATTGATGTTGTTTCTGAACAGACAATTCGAAATAATCGGTGAACCCGCAATATTTGCCATGGCGCCACCACTGACCGCCCCATTCCCGACAAACTCACACCGCAGGATCTCCGGAGATGAGTACCAGTTATACATTGCCCCCCCTGAACCAAACGTTATGGATCCGTTATCATTGTCAAGCACATTGCCTATGAACCTGCTATCGGTAATTCGCGGATGCGATGATTGATTGTGCATGGCTCCCCCGGAGATGAGTCCATTGATCGTATTGTTGTTGATAAAGTCACAATTTGCAAGATCAGGCGATGAATCCTTGTTGTACATTCCATAAACTTCATTCGTTTCAAACAGACACTTTTCTAAAATTGGCCGGGAGTCATTCTTATTGTACATACCGACGTGATTGTTCCTGAAAATGCAATCGATAAATCGTGGGCTGGCATTATCATTATTGACAGCTATCGGGCCGTTCTCCTCGAAAATACAGTCATCAAATAAAAGGGTTGAATTGGATATTTCCACTGCAGCAGATGGAAAAGACAGATTACCCTGTCCCCCGTCCCTGATGGTAACTCCTTTGATTACGGTATCAGCACTGAGATCGTTACAAATGAAGATGGTACCGCCATATTGGCCGGAACGGACAATTATAGTCGTCTCAGGGTTCTGCCCGATAAGCTTTACACTGTCCTTCATGACAATTGTGTCCTGGGAATAAGTTCCTTCCGCAACATGGATAATAGTTGGAGAAGTGGCTGCCGACAAGGCAACAGAAAGGTCACCGAAACCATCAACTCCGCAGATAAGATCTCCGATCGCATCACCATTATGACAACCTAACCAGTCGTCATCCAGGTAAAGTTGTGGGACATACTCATCTGCGCCAATATCAACCAAGGGCCTGCCATCCCGATTACCATCAACAATTCGCGCGTCTCCATCAATATCCACTGCATGGATGAATGGGACGGTGGTTGAGCCGGTATCGATACAGGGAGATTGGGCCGTCAGGTGCAGGTTGCCTTCCTCTGGTTCAGCAAACAGCGGGTCCGCATTTATAATTTGATCGCCAGGTATTGCACCGTCATATCCTCCTTCTATTAATGAATAGGTCACCACTGGAGCACTTGTGGTCCCGCGGACATAAAATTCATCCGGGTGGTTTCCCCATAAAATAGTGTTGGTTACAATTGGAGATGCAGAAGCCACGTACAGCGCACCACCGAATAGGGCACGATTATCGTGGAATGTGGATCCGATTATCACCGGAGTGGCGTTTTCGTCCACGTAAATTCCACCGCCATACCGGCTTCCTCCAGCAGAATTATTATAAAATACTGAGTTGTAGATATTCGGATGGGAGGATTTGGAGCAGTAGATGGCACCCCCGTCCTCCTTGGTGCTATTTTTTTGAAAAAGGCAATTAATAATCCAGGGCGCACAGTCATACCCCACATAAATTGCACCCCCCTTAGTTTTGCTATGATTATTGATAAATCGACAGTTTACAATGGTGGGAGAACTATTCAGGATGAACATGCCGCCACCTTGCTCACTCTCGCAATTCTGAAGGGTGATCCCCTCCAACCGTGCCGACATATCGACCTGGGATGCGGTTACGCCGCGATTTTTTCCATTTCCATCAATAAAGGTCTGATCAGGGCCGGAACCTATGATGGAGATACCGTTTTGCATCGTTACCATCTCCTGGTACGTACCCGGCAATACCCGGACATTTTTGGCAAGTACCGACTCAATAGCCTCAGAAATCGTTGAGAAAGCGGTAACTCCCCAAAGATGACCGTCATTATACCCGCCGGAGATGTAATCATCGTCTACCCAGACATCTTCGATAAGCAGATTGTCAGATTCATACGCTCCGATATCAACTGACAGCTCACGAATCCGGGGATTACCGTCAAAATCGACCGTTACATTCACCGGTACAAGACTGTTGCTCCCACGCCCAACGCATGGAGAATATTTGTCGACATGAAAATCACCCGTTTCGGGTGAGATAAACCTCGGATCAGCACCCTGTATCGTATTTACAAGGCTGCCAGGGAAGAAACCACCTGAAACCAAAGAATTTCGTATCGTCCATAGATCAAAATCAGATTCAATCTCATCTCCACCATTCCACAGGATGGAATTACTGACCTCGGTTACCCCTGGAGAACCGTGCCCCACTTCAAGTGAAATTCCGTTACCCTCTTTCCCCTTGTTGCCCACAAGGGTACAGTTGACGATGGAGGTCTCTGCCTTACCGGCCGCACTGATATAGATAGCACCACCACTGTTGACACTGCTGTTCCCGGTAAATATTGAGTTAACGATCTGCAATATACCGCTCCGACTGGCAACACCTCCGCCATACCCGGATGAAGATGACAGGTAGGTGGTCTGATTATCCTTGAACAGACAACTGCTGATTCTCGCGACAGAGTCAGCAGTGTAGATTCCACCGCCATTCCATTCCGAAAGATTGCCGATAAAATGACAGTTTGATATTTCAAACCTGGTCTCTTCAGCAATGAGCCCTCCTCCATACTGTGCACTGCCGTTTTGGAAGGTAAAACCGGATATAAAAATTTCTCCGGTCAACGCTATCAGCTTGATGACACTGTCAATGCCACCACCATCAATGATAGTGAGTTTAGGTCCGCTGCCTACCAGTTTTATCCAGCTTTTCAATTCAATATTTTCTGTATAGACCCCTGGAGCGACATACACATAACTGGCGGATGCATCAATTCCTTCCTGGATCGTGCTGAAGGCGTTGACCCCCCAGGTATGGCCATCATTAGAGCCAGCATCGGTATAATCATCATCTACCCAGACATGGTGTACTGAAGCAGAAAATTGAGTCTCATCCGCTCCCATATCAACCTGGGTCAACTGGATTCTATTTTCGCCATCAATATCGGTGGTTATCTCGATGGGAACATCATCATTATTTCCAGCATTGATACAGGGACTGGTTTCCTGGAGATGCAGGTCGCCTCGCTCATCGTCGATAAAGCGCGGGTTGAAAATGATATTATGGTCTTCAGTTGCGCCAAACCCACCCCAGACAGCAGAATAACGTATATGGAGCGTTGAATGATCTTCCTCATTAAATATCTCACCAGCGCCATCCCATAGAATGGAGTTGGTGACCTCAACGATGGAAGGTAATGATGTATCAGATTTAAAACTTGCTATCCCTGCTCCTTCTGCCGCCAGGTTTTCTGCAAACGAACTATTTACAATAGAAACGTTACAGTTGTCATAGGTTGAGATGGCACCGCCGTACCCCGATATCTCCCCCTCCAGGTCCAATACCTGATTACCGGAGAAGAAGGTGTTCACTATCCGGGGAGACGACTCGTGTTGATTGTAAATAGCACCTCCCCGGGGAGGATCATAAAAGTCGCTGTCAGCCCTTACAGCGTTCTGCACAAAGCTGCTCTGTTGGATAGAGGGTGAAGAACGGTCGTTGTGAATTGCTCCGCCAGATTCAAAAGCCATATTCTCCTCAAATCGACACTTCTCGATTAACGGTGATGAAGATCTGTTATGCATACCGCCGCCGAATCTAGCATGATTCTTACTGAACACACAATTTCTGATGGTGGGAGAGGCGGAAAGGTTCAGCATTCCCCCGCCAAAGGCGGCTTGCTCATACCCTCCTGTTATCTGAAAGCCATCAAGTATCGCCGTCTCATCCAGGGCAAGCGACGAGTGGTTGTAAATAACGGTCAGAACATTATCGGTGGGATCTTCCGGCACACCAATATCCCCACTCAATATCGACCTCAGCTCAGGATTTCTCTGGCTGACATCGGTCTCGCCCCCCATAAACCCGCCATACAGAGCAACCCCGTTCTTCAGGTGGAAGGCATTATAGATACTGTCAGGACTGATGATATTGTTGCAGGAAAAATAACACCTGTCAGGTGTGTATGTCCCTGTTGCTACCCAGATTTTATCACCCGGGCCAGCTGAATCGATGGCGTCGTTCAAACTATTAAAAGCACGCTCCCAACTGGTACCACCACCGCCTGAGATCGATTTGTTCACGAAGAAAATCTCTTCCGTCGGACTCTGATATTCCATTATGCCCATGTCGATTCGCGAATCCACCATCCGGGGATTGCCCGATAAATCGAGATCTCCGATCTTCGCTATATCAGTTCGAGGGTCCCCGCTGTTAATGGATGACGAACCGGGTTGCAGATTAAAGTTCAAGACTCCAATATCTACAAAATCCGGGTTTTCATCAATATTCCCCACACCCGGGTGTCCACCTTCAATATTTGAAAAATGAAACGTACCCCTTTCACGCCCGCTACTAAACTGAATCGGTGAATTTCCATAGAATATCGAGTTATTGACAAGCGGTTTAGGAGTGTCATAAGACTCAAGTCCTCCCGAAAATCCGGTACTGGTATTATTGGTGAACACACAATTGATGATTTCTGGCTGGGAAGAATACGAGCCAAGAGCTGTACTATTATTTCCATGAAACAGTGTATTGATAAATGTGGGTGATGACTGTTCAGCCACAACACATACCTCGCTGGCTGCATGTCCAGGATCATTATTAACGAATCGGCACCGATTGATAACCAGATGTGATTCAAATATCGCTATTGCCCGGCCGAAACTATTCTGGACAGTGAACCCTTCCATTACAGCGGTGGCGTTAACACCGTCAGCTGTCACCAGTGGCCCGGAAACATTCTGTCCGTCAATTATTACCGTTTCAGGATTTTCTCCTCTCAGGTGGACATCTGAGCGCAGATCAACACCCATATAATAGGTACCTGCGGCCACATGAACAGTCCCCGGTATTGCCACACTGCTGACCCCAGGCTGAAGCATGCTAAAGGCATCATAACCGTATATATGGCCGTCAATGGAATCACCCAACGAAGCTGCGCTCCAATCATCATTGACCCATACCACGGAAGGTCTGGTGAAATTCGATGCGCCGCTGGCCTCATCAATGCCCATATCCATAAACGCACGCCCATCACCGTCCCCATCCATGATACGATTTTCATTGTCAGTATCTTTATCTACAATCAGACTCAGGTTGATCCCTGCATCAATACAGGGAGATCCAGGACGCAGATGAAAATCGCCATGGACCATGTCAACAAACAGGGGATCGGCATCAATATTCCCGGTACCGGGATAGCCGCCATAAATGTTGTTATAGACAATGAGGGGACGTCCTGAACCATTCACAGAAATCTGACTGCCTGAACTGTTGCGAACAATGTTGTTGACGATATGGGCCGGATTATTATCGACATACATTGCAGTCCCCTCATCGGCATTGTTCAGCACGAAAATTGAGTTTGTCACAACACTTACACGGTTATTGTCATCTCTCAGGTAAATTGCTCCCCCTTTTTGTGCCGTGTTTCCTGAAAACACGGACTGGGTGATGCTTCCCCCTCCATTGATAGCACCGCCGCGATCACTTGTGCTGTTATTTAAGAAGATACAATCAGAGATAATACTGTAGCCATACTTTATAACCCCGCCATTATTTCCCGTAAATGAAGAATCAACAATATGTGGTTTTGAACCGTTCGAATTGTGAATAACAGAACTATGGTTGCCGCTGAACACACAGTTTTCAATATGTGGAGAAGAGCTATTATTATCTATTACACGAGCGCTATTGTTGTAAAATAAACAGTTCTCTATCCGTGGTGAGAGGGAGCCGCTGTTCATGATAATGTCGGATTCCTCATCTGAAAATCTACAATTTCTAATAATCGGCGAAGAATTGCTGTTGAGAATAAGAATTGACTGTGCTCCGGTTACGGTAAACCCGTCAAGCACTGCCGTATCGGCATCTACATGGTTATTATATATTACATACCGGGAGTTATCAGAACTGTCACCCTCTTCACCGATATCCCCACTTAAGATTGTGGTGTTAGCCTTCCAGTCCCGAGAACCACCGCCCGTCGGATATCCACCTTTAATCGTTAGATTTCTTTTCATGCTGAAAGCAAAACAATGATCACAGAATTCTTCATACTGCCGGGTGGGTTTATATGTCCCCTGTGCCACATGGATTTCATCCTCCCAGTCTGCATTGGCAGCTGCCAGATCGAGGGCTGACTGGAGATCGGTAAACGCATCGGCCCAACTGGTACCAGAGTTCCCCCCTGAGGAACTCTGGTCCACGTAGATGATTTGCGCTGAGGAAGACCCGCATAAAAACGAATAAAACATCACTATTATGATTAATAACCAAACCAATTTAAGAGGTTTTCTCATTAGTCTCCTCCATATTTGATACGCATCATTTTTCAGACAGCCGCCAGGCGATTACGACCGAACCCTTTGGGACTTCAACCGATGATAAGAAGTCGCTTTCTCAGACGACACGAACAACGCAACTAACGGGGTGGCAGCCATGAAAAGTTAAATGAACAACAGAGTCACGTGCTTTATCATTTTTGAGTGAACCCTTATGGATCAGGTAAATGCTTTTTTGCCTTTTGTCAAGATGAGAAAAAATTTTTTCAAGTCTGAAAATATGCCCTCGTCGCAGGGGGATCATGTTTGCAAATCTGGTCGACAGCAATGCTATCAACGTAAATTTGAAGGATAATGTAAAAGATATTGTTGAAGATGGCCGGGCTCGCTGGAGAGTGGAGAATGAAAACAATGACGATATCCGTGCCCTTACCCGGTACATTTACTTTGACAACTGGAACTTTCTTCTTGATCATTTTGTTTGCATTGGCTAATGTGAGAAGTCTTCTTTTTTATTTTTATACGTCATTCTTTAGGATCTTCAGCATAGTTTCTTTTCATTTCAAAAGTTTGTTTTTTTCTCTTGTCATAAATTTGTTCCCCTGATACAGGTACAACATGTTGTA
>JBDRPM010000141.1:0-4845 GCA_043827005.1 Pseudomonadota bacterium
GGTGAAAAAACGTTTTAATCCTTTATGTTTAAAACTTTTAATCATAACAATAAAATATCACAACGATAACTGTTGCACAATGGTGAATATTGTTTTGTTATAACAAAGTTTAGCCAGACCCCCTTAATGAAATTTACAGGTGTTGACTTCCATCTATTTGGTTTTTGAATTCATGGAATAAAAACGCATTAGACTCCCTGTTTTGGCCGGACTTCTCGTAGAACAGGAGTTATCTAAAAATCATCCAAATCAAACCGGATCTAAACACGATTCTAAACAAAGTCTGTTATCCTTCAAAGAAAAAACAATGAAACCATACGGAGGATTAAACAAATGAAACCCAAAACCGTTATTACCCAGTGGGTGCACCCTGAAGTCATCGAATTTTTATCCGAATTTACCCAGGTTGTTCCCAACCAGACCAAAGACGTATTGCCCTATGGCAGGATTATTGAAATGACTCAGGATGCCCAGGCCATTATGGTGTTTATGCCGGATACGATTGATGATGCCTTCCTGCAGCGATGTCCGGGATTAAAAATTGTGAGTGCCGCCTTAAAAGGATATGACAATTTTGATGTGGCCGCATGCAGCTGGAACGGGGTCTGGTTCACCATGGTACCGGATCTTTTGACCGTGCCTACTGCAGAACTGGCTGTCGGACTTCTGATCAATCTATCACGAAACATCCATTCCGGGGACCATATTGTCCGGACCGGGCAGTTCAATGGCTGGCGACCTGTTCTTTACGGCAAGGGTCTTGATCAATCAACTGTCGGAATCATAGGGATGGGGCAGGTTGGCAACGCCATTGCCGGTTGTCTGAGCGGATTCGGAACAAAAATCATCTTTACCGATCCAGACCCGCAGTTGTCTGAAATTGATCCTGCGCCTGAACCGGTTGACCTGGAAACTCTGTTGGCCCAGAGTGATTTTATCATTGTTGCCACACCCTATCTGCCCTCAACCAGGCATCTGATCAATGCAAAACAGCTGGGTCTTGTCAGAAAAGACGCATACCTGATCAATATCGGCAGAGGTTCCTGTGTGGATGAGGCCGCTGTCGCCAATGCGCTTGCCAACAACCAGCTGGCCGGATATGCTGCTGATGTATTCGAGTTTGAAGACTGGGCCAGACCGGACAGGCCCAAATGGATTCATGATGCCCTTATTGCATCGGAGAAAACCATTTTTACGCCCCATCTGGGCTCTGCCGTGGACAGGATCAGGCACGATATTGCCATGCAGGCAGCATATAATATCAAAGATGTGTTGACCGGCAGGAAACCCAAAAATGCTGTGAACGATCCAACCCGATGGTTTCCTGAACAACAGAATACTGAACTTTCTTCTTATGCGTACCTGTAATTGTCAGCCAACACGCTGCAACTCATTTTTCACGGCCCGGCCCAGATTGATAAAGTTATAGGGTTTTCTTAAATATGATCCCGCACCCAGCATCTGGGCCTTCTTCACCCGGTCAGACTCTGAATACCCGCTGACAATAATGGCTGGCTGGTCAGGATTGATCTCCAGAATTTTCATATAAGTTTCAAGCCCGTCCATTCCCGGTTCCATGATCATATCCAGGATCAGCAGATCTGCAGAATTAGACTTCATGTACTCCATGGCATGCTCCCCGCTTTCCAGGGTATGCACCTGATAATTCAATCGTTTAAGATAACTGGCTGCGATTTCCCGCTGTTCCGGGATGTCATCAACCACCAGAATCGACTGTTTTTGGCCCATCAGGTCTTCTTGAACAACATCATCACTCACCAGCTCAATCCTGTTTCGCATGGCTGGAAAATAGAGGGTTACACTGGTTCCTTTTTCCGGCTGGCTTGATATGTCAATATACCCGTTATGATCCTTGATGGTTCCACAGACCACGGACATTCCCAGGCCGGACCCGCTTTTGCCCATCTTTTTGCAGGTATAAAAGGGTTCGAATATTTTTTCCATATTCTCCTTTAATATGCCGATCCCGTTGTCAGAAACCGAGAGCACCACGTAATCCCCCTCGTTGACAGAATCATATCCCTGCAACGGCTGATCTACATACTGGTTCCGGGTGGAGATCAACACCTCTCCTGTTCCCTGTATGGCCTCTGCTGCATTGTTGGTCAGGTTCATCAGGGTTTTCATCAAATGAACCTTTGACCCTTCAATGGGGAGAAGGTGGGGATTGATCTGCTTTCTGATTTTAACATTGGAATGTTCTGCTTTCAGCGCCAGGCATTCCGGAGAAACCAGGTACTCTTGAACAATGACATTCAGGTCCAGCCGGTCTTTTTTCATCACCCCCCGCCGGGCCAGGGTGAGCAGATCCTGAACAATGGCTGCAGCCCGTTCTCCTGATGCCTGAATGGTTTTAAGCGAAGGAATCAATTTACTGTCATCTGGCAGATCCATCATGATCAGCTCGGGATAATTGATAATACCGGACAAGATATTGTTCAGATCATGGGCAACTCCGCCGGCCAGCCGCCCGATGGCTTCCATCTTCTGAGCCTGGCCAAGCTGCTTTTCCAACTGGAGACGCTCATTATCTGCCTGAAGCTGACGGGTGATATTCTGATAAAAACACAACACGCCCACTACATTTCCGGACCGGTCATGCAAAGGCCGTTTACTGGTTTCCAGAAACCGTTTTTCACCTTTTGAATTGGTCTGCACCTGACGGCGATGATTTTCAGGTTGATTGTTCTCCATTACCCGCTGGTCCTGATTCTTGAAAAGCATGACCTCCTTGTGGGTCCAGGGAAGATGATCATCAGTCAGGCCTTTAATATCCTCTGTCTGCAACACACCGGCATCGTCTGCAAATGTCCGGTTGCATCCCAGATAAATGCTGTTGCGGTCTTTCCAGAAAATGGCATGGGGGATGGCGTCAATCACCAGCTGAAGCATTTTTTTTGATTCCTGCAATTCCTGAATCGCAATTTGCCGTTGCGCATCCTCCTGTTCGAGCTTGGCTGTATATCGCTTCTGGATATCGGCAAGCGCCTTCTGGGATTCAACAAGGGCATTCAGTATGGTCCGGACCGCGACAATGCCGAACAAAAGATTGTTTTTTGTCACAATGATATGATCATAGAGCCTTGAATTTTCCCGTTTCATTGCGGCTTGGGCAACCTGTTCAATATTTTGCGCAGCATCAACGATCATGGGATGGGTATCCATGATTTCTGAAACCAATTTTTTATAAAACAGGGAAAATCCGTACTGATGACTGAGTATTGAATTCAGGTGAATATTCATAACCAGGCCTGAAATGCTTGAGCCCTGGGTAACCACCACGGCACTGATGGGTGTATTGGTATCAAATATTTCCTTTATATTACCAACCGGTTCATCCGGACGTACAATATGCGGTGTTTTACAGATTGATCCAATGGTATTGGACAAATCTGGAAAATTTTGTTTCATTTTATTTGGTATCCGTAATTAGGTTGTTTTTTTTATTCCAACAAATTTTTCTGACCAGATTGGCCAGCAAAAAGACCAGAATCAGGATAAACATTATCCAGGCCTGTTTGGGAAAGGTCTGCCGTCCGGCCCAGGCAGCATAAAAATAGGGTGCTGTGCTTGAAACAAAGGTGATGACGCTCCATTTAAAAAGGGTTTTAAATGTCTGGATATTTCCGGCCAATGAAGCGATCAGGCTATGCCAGCCAATAATATAGGTTGGTACGGTAACCATATCAAAAAACAGAAATATCCAGGGATCAATCCCATAAAACCGCATAACCTTAAAGGCCAGTAAAAACTTAAGGATATCATAAACCCAGATAAGCATCATGGCACGAAACTGAATTTTGGAGCCCATTTTAAGCTGCATCAGATTTTACTCTCTCTGACATGAAAAGAAAGTTCAGACCCGGTCACGGTGCTGGTTCCGGTATGAACAAAGGCCATGATCCATATACATTGAATCAACAGAATCATCCCTGGTGTCCAGACAGCAGACAGGCCGGCTTTCAGAACCGGGAGAACATCCTGTGCCGGAAACAGAAAAACCACGCCCGCAGAATAAATCACTGCACCTCCCGACATGAGCTGGTAGGGTGTTATCTTTAGATTGCCCCTGAAATCTGCCCGGAAAAATTCAGACACAAACCGCCATGTCTGGGTGATAAACAAAGATTCCAGAAGGGCTGCGCTAAAATGGCCGTTTAAAAACAGCCAGGTGCCCAAAAGAGCTGTAACCGAATACAGAGCGGCTGTGATAATCTGGACCGGAATTACCGGTTCTCCTTCCAGGCCGGATGCATAGGCAATTTTTTTGGTTTTCCCGGAAAAGACCAGGTTGAAATGTGAAAACAGTTTTTGAACCAACGGACTGCACTGATTCAGCGGTTTTCCATAGCAGCATCCAAAACTGATGCAGGCAAGCCGTCCAAGCCCTTCTCCGTATGCATAGGACACACAGACAGCCGATAAAAAAACAGTGGCGTTGATATGAAAATGAAAGCTCTGGCCCAGGGTCTGGTTGGCCAGATAAACCAGCCAGGGAGTGATCAGGGTACCAATAAACACAGCACCGCCAACAGTCAAGGTTCCGGATTTTTTCTCCACAATCCTGGCAATGATTTTTGATGCCGGCATGCACACACCAAGTATGGCCAGGACCAGTATACAAAGCCCTATTATTGGGATCTGTGCGGATGCCCCCAGAATAAAGAACATGGCCACGGCAAAAACATAGGCATTGGCTGACAACAGGCCGTAATAGGTCAGGTTCAGCCCATTCCATTTTCCATGAAGATTTTTTCCTTTCGGCATAACCGCCAGGATCTGCCATTGCTCTTTGGGAAGGGTTTTATATCCCCACCAGATGGC
>JBDRPM010000142.1:0-29597 GCA_043827005.1 Pseudomonadota bacterium
GCTATCCCATGTATTTTCTACTGGTGAAAGTATACGGTCTTTACCGATAATACGTACAGCAACTTTTTTCACATTTTCGGGAAACCTGCTGCCAACAGGCAATCTTACTGCTTGGGTTCTATTATTTACAAAGACGGTTCCTACATCCATAACTTTATCTCCTATATTTAATTTATTATATATGAGCCAAAGACTTTATGACCGACCATGTTTTTGTATTCAAGTTGATACTATTTTTCATTGAAAACAAATCTTTTCTAAAGCTAAAATTAATCCAATAATCTGAATTCAATTTTCACACATTTAAAATCGTTTCTTAATTCAATTCTCATCTTTTTTCTTTAAAACAAGGGGGTAGAAAAAAATTACCTGAGTTCTAAGGAGCAAATATGATACGTGCAGATTTACACGTGCATTCAAAAGCATCAAAACGGCCATCGGAATGGTTTTTAAAAAAAGTCGGGGCAAGCGAATCCTATACTGACATTGAAATGGTGTATGCCAGTGCAAAAGCCAGTGGCATGGATTTTGTGACGCTCACCGACCATAACACTATTGAAGGGGCCCTGGAACTGGTTAAATCCCATCCGGACGATACCTTTGTGAGTGTGGAGACCACCACCTATTTCCCGGAAGACAATTGTAAAATCCATATTCTGTTATATGACATTACAGTGGAGCAATTTGAGCAGATTGAATCGGTCCGGCACAATATTTACCAGCTCAGGGAATTGATCCGGACTCAGAATATTGCGTATTCAGTTGCCCACGGGTTTTACAGTGTCAATTGTCGTTTGACCCTTGAGGTTCTCGAAAAGCTGATCCTGTTGTTTGATGTGTTTGAAGGGCTTAATGGTGCACGGAACCGCTACTACAATGAAACCTGGCAGAATATTCTTAAGAATCTGACGCCCTCACAGATCAAGGATCTTGTGGTCCGGTACAATATTGAACCCATGAGTTATGATCCATGGATCAAAGGATTTACAGGCGGATCAGATGATCATGCCGGTCTGTTTATCGGGCAGACCGCCACCCAGAGCGGGTGCTGCCGCTCAAAAAAAGAGTTTATCCAGAGCATAAAGGATAGGAAAACCCAGAGTATTGGCCGGTGCAACGACTATAAATCCTTTGCGTTTTCAATCTATAAAATATTCTGCGATTATTCGTCCCATGCCAGGAAAAATGCTCCGGGTGGTATTTTAGCCTTTATTAATACCGTGGTGTTTGAGGACCGGCAAAGCCGGTTGAAAAAGTGGGTCACCCTCCGCAGAGTGAAAAAAGGAAAACATATCAAAGACAAAATCTTACTCACGTTTTTTGAAGATGTGTATAACTGGTCCCACAGCGAAAACATGGACATGGACACCCGTCTTGCAAACATTTATCAGAGCATGGGCCTTTTGCTGGATGAGTTTTTTAAGATGCTTCTGGACTCTTTTGTTGCGGATTTTTCAAAAGGGGATCTTGGTAAGCTTTTCAGGAACCTGATGTCCTGTTTCCCGGCATTATTTATCAGCATTCCGTTTTTTTCGTCCTTGCGCCACCTGTCCCAGGACAGGGATGTGATCCTGGCGCTCAAGGAAAAATATCATGGAAAAGACAGGATCTCTCAAAAAAAGGTGCTTTGGTTTACCGACACCCTTAATGATCTGAACGGGGTTTCGGTTACCCTGGACAGTTTTCGAAAAGAGATTGTGAAAAAAGGGCTGGATATTACCTTTGTGGCCTGTGTTCCTGATGAGGATCAAAACAGGACAGATTCTGCCAATATCATGTATCTTCCCTGGATTGATGCCATTACGCCGGAGTTTTATCCGTCTTATTCCTTGAATTTTCCATCGCTTTTGTTGTCCATGGAAATGATCTATCACACCCGGCCTGAGAAGATGATTATTTCCACGCCCGGTCCGGTGGGGCTTTTAGGAATGGCAATGGCCGGCATGCTGGGTATTGAGAGCGTCTGTATTTACCATACGGATTTTTCAGCCCAGGCAGAATTTATTTTTAAGGATGAAGCCATGGCCGGGCTGATCCAGTCGTTTATCAACCGGTTCTATTCATTTGCCACCCGGATAAAAGTACCTACGAACGAGTATATCCGTATTCTTGAACAGCAGAACTACAACCCGGATAAAATGAGCCTGTTCAAGCGGGGTATTGCAGTGGAACCATTTAAGCCGGTTCCTCTCTGGAAAAAAGCGTTTAAGGAGCAGCACCATATTAAACCCGGAACCACGCTGATGTGGGCCGGCCGGGTGAGCTGCGACAAAAACATTGAGTTTTTGATGACAGTTTACATAAAAGCGTTGAGACGCAATCCGCAATTGAACCTGGTGCTGTGCGGCGATGGACCGGATCTTGAGGCATTTAAAATCGCATATCAGAATTATGGCAGAATCCATTTTACCGGAACGGTTACCCAGGATGAGCTTTGCAGCTATTATGACATTGCCGATCTTTTTGTTTTCCCAAGCACCACCGATACTTTTGGCAGGGTGATTCTGGAGGCCCAGTCAAGAGGTCTGCCCGCACTGGTAACAGATGTTGGGGGGCCCATGGAAATAATTAACAACGGAAAAACCGGTCATGTGTTGAGTTTGTCTGATATCCATGCATGGGTGGAACAGATTCAAACCATCCACCGGTTAAAGACAGAACGTCCCAATGAGTTTGCCATGATGAGGGCAGCCTGCCAGAACCATATCCGGGAAACATATAATTGGGATGATGCTCTGGCTGATATCCTGGGAGAGCCTTGTTCTGTTCGAAAATGGCATTATCTCAATGTCCGGGACGAGGAGGACGGTTTATACAGCAACCCCATCAAAGGGGTGGCATAAAAGGATACAATATGAGGATTTTATATGGAGTGCAGGGAACCGGCAATGGCCATGTCAGCCGCTCCACCCGGATTATTGACTGTCTGCAGAAGCGCGGAATAACAGTTGACGTGATTTTCAGCGGATGTGACACAGACAAGGTGTATGATCAATCCGTGATAGGTGAGCCAGCCTTTTTCAAGGGATTTACCTTTAGTGTCAGGGATGGACGGATTCATTATCTGGATACCATTCAGCAGCTTTCCATAAGACAGTTTGTCAAGGATGTACAGTCTTTTGATGCCAGCGCTTACGATCTGGTCATCACGGATTTTGAACCGGTCAGTTCAAGGATTGCCGGAAAAAACAAGCTTCCGTGTATCGGGATCGGCCATCAGTATGCATTTTTACATGACATTCCCATGGACCGGTCCAGCCTGTTGTCCCGGTGGATCATTCAGCATTTTGCCGTGGCTGATCATTCCATTGGCATGCACTGGCATCATTTTGGCCAACCCATTGTGCCGCCGGTTATTCCGGGTGGTGTGACATCATCAGACACCATGGACCCGGCGCTTGTCCTTGTCTACCTGCCGTTTGAAAACCGTGATCAGGTCAGGCAGATGCTGCAGCCGTTCAGGCATATGCGGTTTGCCGTGTATGCCCAGAATCAGGGTGTTCCAATCAAAGAGGACAATCATATCCTGTGGCATCCGTTTTCAAAAACATCGTTTTTCAAGGATCTGTCCACCTGTTCAGGTGTGATCTGCAATGCCGGGTTTGAGCTGCCCAGTGAAGCCTTGTCCCTGGGAAAAAAAATTCTGGTAAAACCATTAAAAGGTCAGTTTGAACAGGTTTCAAACGCCATGGCCATGGAGCACCTTGATCTGGGTACCGTGATGACATCCCTGGACCGGCATTGTGTGGAAACATGGCTGCTAAAGCCGTCAAAGGGGAAAAAGGATTATCCGGATGTTGCAGACCATATTTCACAGTGGGTCCTGGACGGAAATTGGTCAGATACATCCAAACTGGTTAAAGAAACCTGGAGTTAAAAAGCAGTTGCCCGGGTTTTAGGTGTGAATTTAAATGTTAAAGCTTAATAACACTATAAATGGAGATTGATCATGGAGAAAACAATGAATGCGGTTGATGTGCAGTCAAGTTATGAACCTTATATGAATGCTCAACAGCTTGAATATTTTAAAAACAAGCTGATCATTCAAAAAGCAGAGCTGCTCGAAAAAACAGCGAACCAAAAGGAAAAGCTGAAAACCTTGAAAGCGGCTCAGTCCGATATCCTGGACCAGTGCAATTATTTATTGGAAATCGAACATGAACTTAGAAATTATAGCCGGAACAGTCAATTGTTATGCCAGGTTGATAATGCACTCAAACGGATTGACAGGGGCAGTTTCGGGTATTGCCAGTTTACAGGAAACCGGATCGGGCTTGAACGTTTGAAAGCCCTGCCGTTTGCAACCTTGTCCGTTGAAGCCCTGGAAGATCTTGAATTCCAGCAATAGATGCGTGTTTAGCATCTTTTGAGAAAACGTTCCATATCCTTAAAATCATGAAATACCTGCTCAAGTTTTTCCCGGCTCCAGTTCCAGTACTGGATATCAAGGAGCCGGGCAATGGTTTGATCCGGAAATCGTTTTTTAACTGGTTTGGCAGGGGAGCCAACAGCGATTTCATAGGGACCGATGGGTCGGTTTTTTGTAACCACGGATCCTGCCGCAACAACGGCACCGGTTGAAATAACAGCTCCGGGCATGACATAGACGCCATGCCCCAGCCATACGTCATGGCCGATGACAACTTTCTGGCTTTTTCGCCATTCAAAAAAAGACTGGTCATCGGTGTCATCGAATCCGTATTGTTTTGGCCGGTAAGTGCAGTGGCTCTGGGTCACCCGATGATAGGGGTGATTTCCCGGAGTGATGACGCAATGGGAGGCAATGGAGGTACATTTTCCGATCTCACAGTACAGGGCACGGATGGATGTGGACAGATAGGAATAATCATCCAGAACCATATCATTGCAAAAACAGTCTGCCCCAACCTCTGTATATTCTCCGAACCGTCCGTTGATAACTGTGCTGGAAGGATGGATCAACGGTTTTTTGGATAGTTTTTTTTCAACCAGTTCATTGTTTTCTGCTGTCTGGTAAATGGTCTGCATTATGCCTCCTTTTGAGTGTTGAAATCGGGTCTGCTTTTTCATGGTTAATCATTTTGTGTCGTGTGAGTTCTGTTGCATTGCATTCACAGACGGCATGAGAAGATTGTATCGATCGATTGATTGTATGGATACCATTAGGGACGTATTAGGTTTTCAAGGTTGTGTTTTGATTCTTGAATATGGTTGAAATACCGGCTGCGAAGTTCCATCATGAGCAATCCTTTGTATTCGGGCAGGAGAATATTCAGTATCTCTTTTATCGGAATGCTGCCCCAGCCCACGGGCATGTGAGAATCTCCTTTTCCAAAGGGAAGCTGGTGGGTCTGCTGTTTTTCCCAGTGATGAACAGTACCGCCGAAATTGTCGTGAATATGGGTGTGGGCCACAAGGTCCTTGATAAGGAGGACTGCTTCTAAAAGGTCATATCCGTAAAAGCAGGAAGTCATATGCAGATGGCCGAAATCCAGGTTGATTTTTACGTTATTCCGGTTGATGCGAAGGATTTGATCTTTTAGTCGATCAATAAACTCGCCATAGGAGTATGGGCTCTGGCTCAGGTATGGCCGCGCATTTTCAATGGCAATGGTCACATCCGGGTATTGTTCTGAAACAGACTGCAACAGAAGGGCTTCTCGCTCCAGAAGAATGGTTTTCTCTTTGTTGGTGATACTTCTGGACGGAAAAATAGTGAATGCTTCTTCCGGGATGAACCGACCGGCATGATAAACTACCACTGCTGCCCCCACCTGTCTTGCAAATTCAAGAGAGGCCGCCAGTACATCGGTGTGAAGACCTGCATCAATTGTGTCCATAAGATTGATGGGGTTTGGTGAATGAACAGATGTGTGAAAATTATAATTTTTCAGGATGGTGGTGATCTCTTCCATCCGGCGGATATGCAGATGTCCGTTTAAAATGGCATCCAGGCCATGGACGGGCAGTTCAACCGCTTCAATGCCCATGTCCCGGATTTTTTCAAGATCATGGTTTAATTTGTCCAGACATCCGTCAATTCGCACTTCATCAATTTTGCAGCCGATAATGGGCATGATAAACAGTCCTTTTAAATGAATTTCATTCTGATTTTTGAGCAGAAATGGTCGATAAGACCAACAGTCATGATGATAATGATCATCATGGTGCACACCTCCCTGAAAAGGTATCCGTTAAGCTTGTCAAAGATTAAAAATCCGATTCCACCGGCACCCACGAATCCCAGGATGGCTGCGCTTCTGACATTGGATTCAAAGCGCAGCAGCGTATAGGAGACCAGGCCCGGAAGCACCTGGGGCATGACCGAAAAGGCGATAACCTGAGCGGCACTGCCGCCGGTGCTGGTCAATGCTTCCACCTGTCCGGAGTCAATGGCTTCGATCTGTTCTGAAAAAACCTTGCCCAGGATACCAAAGGTGTGAATCCAAAGGGCAAGAATTCCGGCATAGGGGCCAAGCCCGATAACTGCCACAAAGATCAGGGCCATGACAAACTCATTAAATCCCCGGCAGGAATCCAGAAACCGCCGGACCCCGAAAGCAATGCCGGCTCTCAGGGATCTTGATTTGATATCATCGGAACAAATAATCAGTTTTAAGGTGTTTTTAGCTGCAAAAACTGAGACCGGTATGGCGCATATGAGGGCCAGCAGGGTTCCCCACACGGCAATGGCAATGGTCTCCATAAGAGCTATCAGATATCCTTTTATTTTGATCAAAGCGGTTTCAGGCGGGAAATATCCGCCTTTTTTCTGCTTTAATGCATTTTTTTCAATGGTATTTTGAAGTTGCAGAATCTCTTTTTGGGTCATCTTTTCCAGCACGGTTGCTGCAAACTGCTGTCGTTCTTTTGCTTTTTCGTCTGCACTGGGTTGTTTTGAGAACGGAACGCCCCTGTATTTATTGGACATGTATTCTTCTGCCCGGCCCGAGGCTTCAATCATGGGCGCTCTGAGTTTTTGTTGGTTGATATAATCCAGATCGCTTTGGCTCAAGCTTCTGCCAAACAGATATTCTTTTGCATGGCCCCGGTTTTCCCAGACTTTCATCGGACTGATACCGCACCAGACCCAGGTGATGCACAAAAGTGAAAGTGCAGCAAAAACAAAGGCAAAATGTTTATACTCATGGGCCAGGGGGTGTTCTTTAATTATTGTCTGATAGGACTGTGGGTCATGATCATCAGGCTGGTTCATGATTTTCCGATGGGCCAGGGGAAGAAGACACAAAAGCGTTGTGCCGACCAGGGTGAATACCAGGCCCAACCCCATATCAGATAAAGGATTGAACATGATCAGGGTTGAATTTTGGTTAAACCGGAGAAATTCCATACTCCGGATGGGCCATTCTATCTGGAGAGCCCCTGTATCGGCCAGGCATACAACCGATATCAGGTATACAATGGTTAAAAGGCCTGCCATGCCCGGAACCATCAGATATTGCGGCCGCTGTTTTTTTCTGTTTAAAGCAAAAAACAAGGCAGCAGCACCGCTGATGGGGAGCACAACAAGGGCAGGATACCCGAGCATGGCAAACGAAAACCCTGAAAAATGAAAGGGATTTTTACCCAGCCAGGGCAGGATAAATCCTGTGATCATCATTAATCCCGCTCCTGCGGCATAAGTTATATATCCCTTTTTCATGGGTAGTTTCCTTTCTTTTCCTGAAGTTTGGCTTTTAACTGTTTCATGTACCGAACCACGTCATAGGTGGCATCGCTGACCGGTGCATAACCGCCGTTCTGGAGCTTTTCAAGACCTGGCTTATCAAAATTAAAAGACATCAATGCACCGGTAAAAGCAGCCTTCAAGCTTGAGGGAAGGTCTTTTCTGCCGCACATGGGCGATCCCGGGATCAGTTCGGATGTCCAGATGATGTTAAAATCATCTGCTGAGGCAGCACCTTTTTCAATCATGCGGTTTAAATCAATATTATTGGTGGAGGCCACATCAATTTTATTGTTTTTCACCGCCAGGATGCTGGCACCGTGGGAACCTGAAAAAGATACTTCCTTGAACAGGGTTTCCGGCGGGGTCTGAAGATCTCTGTAGAACAGAACGCTGGGGACAAGACACCCTGAAGTGGAGTTTGGATCAGTAAATGCAAAGGTTTTGGATTTGTCAGTGGCCTGCTCAAGGGTGGTGATGCCGGATTTTTTGTTTGTAATGATAATCCCCTGGTACCCTTTTGCACCGTCTTTGTCCAGCTCAAGCGCAAGGGCCTGGGCATTGGCTCTGGCAGATGCTTCCACATAGCTTTTAGGCCCGAAATAGGCAAAATCGATATGATTATGGGCCATGGCAGTAATGATTCCGGCATAATCAGATGCGGAAAAAGCTTCTACTTTGATGCCCAGCTCTTTTTCAAGATGCTGCATCAGGGGAGCGAACCTGACCTGGATATCTGCCCCGCCTTCTGTGGGGATAAGACCGATCTTTACTTTTTCCGGCCAGGTCTGTTGTCCTGCAAAGGCAAAAGAGGTTGCCACCATCATCAAACAAAGTACTGCTACACACATTTTTAAAATAGAGTTCATCTTTTTTTCTCCTGTTAATGATTTATTGTTTATTATGCTGCCGCGACCTGGTTTGAATCAGAACAGAATACAGCTGATTCATACTGGGTCCCGTATATGGATTTGGCAATGTCCAGGGTAAAGTCCTGAACCTTACCGTCAAAAACCAGTTCTCCCTGCTGGATACCGATGATTCTTTCGGCATACTGCCGGGCCAGGTCCACCTGATGAAGGTTGACAATGACCGGGATGTTTTTTGTGTCACAGATGTGTTTTAAAATTTTCAATACCCGCTGGGAGCTGGCCGGGTCCAGGCTGGCCACGGGTTCATCCGCAAGGATGACGGCCGGTTCCTGGGCCAGGGTTCTGGCAATGGCCACCCGCTGCTGCTGCCCGCCGGAAAGAAAGTCTGCCCGTTTGGCGGCCAGGTGTTCAATTCCCACCCGTCTTAAGGCATCAAAGGCTTTTTGTTTATTGTCTTCACTGAACCGTCTGAATACAGATGCGGTAAACCAGAAGGCATTGCCGGTGTGACCCAGCCGTCCTGCCAGTACATTTTCAAACACAGTGAGCCGGGGAATCAGGTTGAACTGCTGGAAGATCATTCCCACATCACTTCTCAGTCTGCGCAGGGCCCTGCCCCGGCACTGGGTGATATCAGTGCCGTTGACCAGAACCCGGCCTTCAGACGCATAAATCAACCGGTTCATGCACCGCAGAAGGGTGGATTTTCCAGCCCCGGACGGACCGAGTATGGCGATCATTTCTCCTTTTTGAACGGTGAATGACACCTTGTTGACCGCAGTGACATCCCCTGGAAAGGTTTTGGTCAGGTGACTGATTTCAAGGACAGTCTGGTTGTTTTTTTTCATTTTAAATTTTCCTTGTCTTCTGTTTTGTATATGAAAGAACAGATCAACTCGCTGAATTCTTTCATGTTTTGTTGTGGGCCGACCAGGGTAAAATACCAGGGCGGCCCATGGCCGTTATTGGATTTGAAATATTCTTCTGCCCCTGACAAAGGCCGTGGTAATATTGGCCCATTTGTGATCCTGGTTCACCACAAGGATGTCTGCATCTGCGTTCGGGACCAGAAATCCGGGCCGGGATGCATAGTTTAAAAATGACCCCGGACCTGATGTGACAGTGGCCAGGGCCTGTTCAGGGGTGGCCGTGAGTCTGGCAGCCATGAATGCGGCCTGGACCAGGGATTCCGGGTAATAGTCGGAGACAAGGCCGGTGCACAGGCCCTGTTTTAATGTTTCCGAAGCCTTCAAGTTGTTGTTGGTGGAGGTGTCCCGGATCAGGTTGGGTGCTCCCATGAACACACCCAGTCCTTCCTGACAAGCTTTTTGAGCAGCTTCACAGGTCACGGGAAACTCACAGGCGCCAACGCCCATGGATTTTATCAACGTGATTTTATCGCTGGTGTCATCATCGTGGCTGAGCATGGGAATGCCTGATGATGCAACCGCTCTGGCAAGGGTTTTGACCATTTGCCAGGCCTTATGGTTGTTGGTCTGTTTTTCTTTGGCTTTTTCAATAATTTGCCTGTGGGTCAGGTCATATTCATCACAATGAAATTTCATGTAGGATTCCATGGATCTGAACTGGCCCTGGCCCGGTGTGTGGTCCATGATGGAAATCATATCCACAAGGCCTTCATCCATGAGCGCCAGGATAAGATGAAAGCTTTTTTCCGATCCCACTTCATAACGGATATGGGTGTGGTGCTTGATCAGGGCCTGGCCGGAAACCTGAAAGGCTTTGATTTTCCGGATACAGTTTTCAGCTTCTTTGGGAGATCTCAATCCCAGTTCATTGTCGGCAAAGCTGATGGCATGGCAGAAGGTGGTAATGCCGCAGGCGGCCAATTGGCGGTCCAGGTTTAAAATGGCAAACTCAATGTCGAAAAATACACCTTTTCTTTTTTCAATGCTTCTTTCAAGACTGTCGGAATGCAGGTCCACAAGCCCCGGCATGATCAGGTTGCCATTGGTATTGATATGGTCTGCGCCGTCAATAAAGACCGGTTCTTGAAAAACCGCTTCAATGACATTGTTTTCAAAAAGAACAGCTCCGCTTTCAAACAGATGACAGCCGTCAAACAGGGGGCCGCCGAAGATCAGGGTTTTCATTTTTATTTGGCCTCCATTGGCTGACAGAATTCTTTGGGCATGCCATTGGATGTATCAATGGACATATCAATGGTCCGGTCTGCAATTTTTTTCTGGTCCTTGGCATTGTGAAATACGCCGATCACACAGGTTCCTGCCTGAACCGCTTCTTTGATCAGTTCTATAACGGTTTTTCGGTTTTCAGGATCAAGGGATGCAGTGGGTTCATCCAGGAGCATGACAGGGTAGGGGGCGATAAAGCCTCTGGCCAGATTGATCCGCTGCTGTTCACCGCCGGAAAAGGTGGTGGCGGAAAGGTGCCACAGGTTTTGGGGGATTCTCAGGCGGGACAGCATGTCCCTGCCTTTTTCAACTGCCTTTTGAGGGTCCATCTTCCGGGCGAGGAGCGGTTCAATCACAGTGTCAAGGGCTGATACCCTGGGCACCACCCGTAAAAACTGGCTGACATACCCGATGGTTTCCCGGCGGATCTCATAGATCAGTGAAGGCTGTGCCGTGGCAATATCGACAAACTTTTTTTTATGTTTTACCAGGATTTTGCCTTTTTCTGTTCTGTAGCCGGCATACATCATTCGCAGCAGCGTGCTTTTTCCTGAGCCGGACGGCCCGGTCAGAATAGTGGCCTGGCCCGGAAAAAATTCCATGGAAAACTTATTCAAAACCAGCAGCCGCGTTCCCTGCTGGTGATGGAAGATAAAGTCTTTATCAATGTTGATGATCGTGAGTATGGCGTTCAAAGGAGCTCCTTTCATAAGATCAGGGTTTTAAAATGGATGAAACCAGAAGCTGGGTATAGGGCTCCCTGGGATCATCCAGGATTTGATCGCTCAAGCCGGATTCAATGATCCGGCCCTCTTTCATGACATAGAGCCGATGGCTGAGCAGTCGTGCTACAGCCAGGTCATGGGTGACCAGGATCATGGAAAGATTCAGCCGTGACACCAGCTTGCGCAGCACGTCAATGAGTCTTGCCTGCACGGAAACATCCAGGCCCGAGGTGGGCTCATCCATGAGGATGATCTTGGGATCTGTCACCAGGTTGGCTGCAATCTGCAGTCGCTGCTGCATGCCGCCGGAAAATGTGGATGGCAGGTCATCCATCCGGTCTGTATCAATTTCAACGGTTTCCAGCCATTGCCGGGCGATCTTCCGGATCTGTCCGTAATGTCGCATGCCGTTGGCCATGAGGCGTTCGCCAATATTGCCACCGGCAGAGATGCCCATTCGCAGGCCTTCGGATGAGTTCTGTGTCACAAATCCGGTCTGGGACCGGATGATTTTGCGCAGCATGACTTCTTCTGTGGTGCACAAATCAATGAACCCGAAAGAGGAGTTAAAAAAAACAGATCCGTTTGTGGTGGTCAGTTTTCCAGCGATACATTTTAACAGGGTGGATTTTCCGGACCCGGATTCACCAACAATACCGATGACTTCGCCTTTCCCCAGTTCAAAATTGATTTCATGACACCCCATGGTTTTTCCATAAAATTTGGACAGATTTTTAACCCGCAGCAGGGGAAGGGTGTTTTGTTTGGGCATTGTGGTCATGATACATCCTTTGTTTGGTTAATATGGCAAAATTCCGTGTCTGAGCAGACAAAAAGCCGTGAACCCTGATCATCTGTAATGATTTCATCTAAGAACGTGGTTTTTGATCCGCAAAAAGCACAGGATTGTTTCCAGGTTTCCAGTTCAAACGGATAATCTTCAAAGTCCAGACTGTGCACATCTGTATAGGGTGGAATCGCATAGATCCGTTTTTCCCTGCCAGCGCCGAACAGATGGATGGCTGGTGACTGGTGAAGTTTGGGGTTGTCAAACTTGGGGATGGGGGATGGACTCATGATATATCGCTGGTTGACCTGGGCCGGGTAATCAAAGGCTGTGACAATCCGGTCATGTTTTGAGATATCTTCATACAGTTTGACATACATGGGGCCGTATTCTTCAAAAGCATGCATTTTGGCTGTTTCCGGCCGTCGGGGTTCAATAAACTGGAGGGGTTCTGGAATCGGTACCTGGTAAACCATGATCTGGCCGGATTTTAAAGGGGTTTCAGGGATGCGGTGCCGGGTCTGAATAATACTGGCTGCGGGGGTGCTTTCGGTGATGGAAATGCCGGTGGTTTTTTTGAAAAAATCTTTGATACTGACCGCATTGACTGTATCATCCGACCCCTGGTCAATCACCTTGAGAACATCATTTTTCCCCAGAAGCGAGGCGGTCAATTGAATTCCGCCGGTTCCCCAGCCATAGGGCAGCGGCATTTCCCTGCCGCCGAAAGGCACCTGGAAACCAGGGATGGCAATGGCTTTAAGGATTGAACGACGGATCATTTTCTTGGACTGTTCGTCCAGGTATGCAAAATTATAAACGTGCGTCAACGGTCTGTTTCCTTTTTGTTTGGGGATGGGTTTTCTGGAGATTGCGGATGGATACCAGTTCGGACTGAAAATCCACATAATGGGGCAGTTTCAAGTGCTGGACAAAGCCTGAGGATTCAACATTATCACTGTGGGAGAGAATAAACTCCTGGTCTTGAGCAGGATATTTAACCTCTTTGTCTCTCTGGGCATTTTGCAAAGACCGGTCCAGAAGAGAGATGGACATGGCCTTTCTTTCATTTTGGCCAAAAACAAGACCATAGCCGTTTTCAAATCCTGGAACAATTTGTTTTGATCCGTTAAACCGGTTGATCATAAAGCATTCTGTAACTTTAATTTCCCCGATTTTGATTTCAAATCCCAGTTCCGGCGGAATGACCATCACGTCCACATAACCGACGCGGAGCTCTCCCAGAAATGGATGACGGTCCAGGCCGAATCCCCGTTGAAGCGAATAGGCAGATCCCAGAAGAAATCCTTCATCTCCCCTGGCAAGGGACTGAAGCCGGATGCTTCTGTTGGCCGGAAGTTTCAATGGCTGCCGGGTCAGGTCTTCTACGGTTTCTCCGATAAGCTCTCCAGGGCCTTGTTCCATCAACCCCTGCTTTTTTAAGATATCAGTCACCCAGGGGAAGTGATCCGTGTTTTTTGCGGCCTGTTGATCATCAAGGCTTGGATTGGAAACCGCATCCAGATCAGAATCAGGTGCATCTGGTTGGGTTTCAAACTCAATGAGCCGGTGGGTGTAATCATAGGTCGGCCCCAGGATCTGGCCGCCGGGAATATCCTTGAACGCTCCGGACACCCTCCGGATAACGCGCATGGCTTGAGTGTTGACAGGTTTGGAATTTCCGTAACGTTTCAGGGTGGTCCGGAATGCCCGGACCAGGAAAATGGCTTCCACCAGATCCCCCTGGGCCTGTTTGATGGCCTGGACAGCGGCTTTGGTGTCATACAGCGATCCTTCAGCCATGACCCGGTCCACGGCCAGGCCCAACTGGTTTTCTATTTGTTCTGTCTGGATTTCCGGGATATTGACCGATCCCCGCCGGGTTCTGGCCAAAAGTTTTCGTGAGTTTTTAACAGCGGTTTCCCCGCCTTTTACAGCAACATACATTAGAGAACCTCCACCTTTGTTGTCCGGGGTATGGCCACAAGGGTCGTATCGCAGACAAAAATCATGTCCACGCCCAGGGGATAGGCATCAAAGAGTTCAGACCGGTTGCGCCAGAAATTTTCCCGTATGCCGTTTATCCGCAGAAATGTCTGATTTTTAATGCCGGGTCCGGTCAGTCTGATCCTGCCGGTATCATCCAGTCCCCTTGTCTGGACAATCATGGTGGTTGAAATGTCGGGTGATTCAATGGTTCCCGGATTGAATAGGACCGGGTCCTCAAGATTGTCATAATCGGTAATCAGAGCAAAGGAGGCATTTTGTTTTAAAAAGGTGGTTGGGGCACCAGTATGGAACCTGAGCCATTGAATGGAAGGGGAGGCATTTTCAAGGTCTGACCAGAGCGGGGTTTCAAAATCCAGGAGTGCCAGGAGAATGGCCCCGGCAGCCGGATGGAGGGTTTCAGGAACAACAAGGCTAATGCCGATATCCAGGATGGTTCCCGGACTGGCCATGGCCGACAGTACCTGCCTGAATACAACCTGGCTGTCAAATGTCTCTGAATCAAAGCTGTTTAACATCATTTTTTTTACTCTCCACGTTTAAGGGTAAAAAATTCAACTTTTGTGTCTGCTGCATCTTTGAGCCTGCGCTCATCCTTTGCCAACTGTTTGTCTTTTAAAAGAGGGATCAGGGTCTGATTCAAGGTCTCCTGAAGGAGCGGGTCCTGGAACAGCCCGTCAAACAGGGCGGCCAGTTCGGCATGGCGAAGGTTGGAGCCCATTGTCCAACCAGCCCCCATGTATTGCCCATTGATTTCAAGAATGCATTTGGATACCGTGATTTCGCCCAGATTGAACCGGCTGTTGGAACCGTCTGCTTTTGCCTGTACCATGAGCATTCCGGTTTCCGGTTTGACAATGTGGGTAAATTCTATGGAATGGTTCAGTTTTTCCAGGGCAGATTCAAGGTCAGCCGGGTCTGCACTGCCCAGCAGTCCGATCCAGTCTTCCCTGTTTATGGTTTGGGTCTTGGTCGTCATTTTTTATCCTTGTGTTAAATTCTTGTTGAATTGAATTAAACACCATAAAAATGAGCGTATGATTAATGGTTTGTTATGGGATGGTTAAGATGTGAAAATTTTTCAGATGGGGGTTTAATCGGTCCTAATGGAATCCTTACAAACAGGCACACTTCAAGGGTGATATGACCCTGATTTTACAGCATTTGCGTATTTTGTCAGGTACGCAGATGACTTTGCCATATATCTCAAAAGTCTGAAAGCTGCTGAAAGGGTTATGGAAAGCATTACCCGTTTCATAGTTTGATTTTGTCGCAAGTGATTAATGGGAGGCCGTCATGGGGGTAAACACAACAAATTTTCTATGCTATACAACCATATTTGATTTTCAAATGAGATGTCTTCCAAAGAAGCAAGACAGAACTGGGCCAGGTCAATTCAAAAGATTTATGAAGTTGATCCGCTTGTCTGCCCAAAAGGTCAGGGTCAAATGGAAATCATCTCTATCATTGATGGTTTTGAAATATTAGATAGGATCTTAAAACATCCGGATCTTTGGGAAATCCCCAACCATGATCCTCCCGAAGCAGAGCCCGTTTATATTTCTGAATTAACATATGTTGAAGATTCGGATTTTGGTAATAGCGCTAACGCTTCACAGCGTCCCAGGCTTTCAGATTCCGGTATTTGATGAATGGTATGGATTTTTTTCTTGTCTAAAATTTGTCACCCTGATACAGGTAGAACATATTGTGCCTGTATCAGGGTGGATAGAATATTTCAAATTTTGCAGGATTTTTATGGCTTGGTTAACTAAAAGCAAGTTCTATCCATTCCTATCCATTCTTCTGCCCGCCGGGTTGGCGCAGCGGCCTTCCGACGGTCCCGGTGCGATAGATTCGAGAATGCCGATCTGCTCCTGTCTGGCGCTGCTGGCCGCCTGCGGTTGGCTGTTTTCTGTTGGTATGCTTTGGGCGGCGGAGACCCCCGGCAGCACATCTGTAGCAACAAGTGAAACAGTTTTTGAGGTCAAACAAGACCTTCTGATGACCGAGTCCGTTAAAACGGAGCCCGAGGTATTGCGATTGCTGATTTGGGAGGGACACGCACCAGAAATCTGGATTGAGAGGTTTGAGAAACAAATCGAAAACCGCCATGGACGTCCGGTGAAGTTTAAGATCTCCTATGTCAAGGGAGGGGAAGAATTTTATGATGCCATAAGAGATCGGGCGGTTGATGTCGTTATGATGACTCATCATGCGTATAAAGATGAACGCTTTAAATACATCCAGAACCAGCTTTTACTGCCAATTGATCTTGAGAATATTCCCAATTTCAAGCATGCGATCCCGGCCATACGGATGGCGGAATACCTGTCGAGTGAAGGGCAGGTGTATGCGGTTCCGGTCAGTCAAGGCCCTTATGGACTGGCCTATAACACCGCATTACTTGAGAGTGAGCCGCAGAGCTGGAATATCTTCTGGGATTCCCGATTCAATCGGCAGTATGTTCTGGGGGCCAACGAGTATATTTATAATATCAACATTACAGCGCTGGCCTTGGGTTATTCGCGCGATCAGATCGGCAGTTATGATGCGTTGAACAATCCGGAATTCAAAAAAAAGCTGCGTTCGCTCGTTGTAAATGCCCATTCATTCTGGATCGGAGTGGATAAGCCGGACAATTTAGCGGGTCGGCCGCTGGCAGTTTCCTGGGGCGATTCGTTGGGGCCGCTAAAAGCGCATGGAGAGCAATGGAAAATAGCGGAGCCTGTGGAAGGGACGATGTGCTGGGTTGATAACTATGCGATTACCTGGTCATTGCAGAACAAACCGTTTTTAAAAAAAGTGGCGGAAGAATACATCAATGAACTGTTGACGACGGACTATCAAGTGGGGCAAATCCTGCGCTACATGTCTCTCACACCAGTCATCACCAATATTGGAGAACTCCTGACTCTTGAAGAGGCTGGACGGCTAAAACTCAAATCCCCTAATTTCTTTGAAAGGAATCGAATCTTGCAAAAAACCTACTCCCACCGGGACCGCAATGGGATGAAGCTTTTATGGGACGAGGCCACCCGGGGAATTGCCTTGGATGGTTATACTGATGAAAAGTGAGCGAGATCAAAGAATCAGTCGTCCACTGGCGACCCGATTGCTGCAGGTCGTTTTCGGATTCTTTCTTGTGGTCGTCATTTGTTTAACGATCGTGCAAATGGTTATCGAGTATCGGTATCAGGAGAATAGCATCCGCAAGGAGTTCTCGAATATTCAAACCTCGTTTGAGCATGTCCTTGCCTGGCAGATGTGGCATCTCGATGAGAATGCGCTGCGTTCTACGGTGGAGGGGATTGTCGAGCTACCGGTCATTGTGGGAATAAAAATTTTTGATGAGAGTGGAAAGACCATAGCCCTCGGCGGTATTGTGAACATTGGAAAAGGCACAGGGGATACTGGCATACATGTTCATCTGCAAGGGCTTACCCCCGGGAACGAACATTCTCATAGCTGGGAGACGTATAAACTTAAATTGTTCAAGGTCGATTTCCCGATTATCTACCCCGTTAATCAGCAGCCGCGGATTCTGGGACGGGCGACGCTCTATTCCGATTCATCCGTCATTTTTAATCGGGTCAAGGCCAGCTTTCTGATGCTGGGGATCAAGACGGTCGGTGAAATCGCTTTGTTATGGCTGATCTTCAAGCTGGTATTTGTTCGTTTGCTCAAAAAGCCGCTCGCCGAACTGACGACTGCGGTAGAAGGCGTAACGCTTGACAATCTGAATATCGTTAAAGTAACCGCTCCCACTGGCTTTCGTGATGAACTTGGCGTTTTGGCTGAATCGTTCAATAATATGCTGCTTGATTTGCAGAGCGAAATCACGAAACGCAGAATCGCCGATGAGAGCCTGGCAGCAAGCGAAGCAAAGTTAAACAGTATTTTAAGAGTCGCGCCCGTAGGGATCGGCGTCAATAAAGGGCGAATGGTTACTGAGTTAAACCCGACTATGTGTGACATTACCGGGTATAGCCGAGAAGAGCTGCTTGGGCAGCAAACTCGGCTTTTGTATCAGACGGATGAGGAGTATCTTCGCAGCGGGGATAAGCTGTATTCGCAATTTGATCAACAAGGCATCGGGGTGGCCGAGGCGGTTTGGCGTCGAAAAGACGGACAGCTCGTTGATGTCTTTCTTTCGGCAGCACCGATGGCTCCCAATGATCCAGTTGGCGAGTTCACAGTAATTGCGATGGACATCACCGAACTGAAAAGAATGGAGGCCCAACTTCAACAGGCCCAGAAGATGGAATCCGTAGGAAGGCTGGCCGGAGGGGTGGCCCACGACTTCAACAATATGCTCGGCGTAATTCTCGGCCACACCGAGATGGCCCTTGAGCAGATAGATCCTTCGGCACCACTTTATTCAAGCCTCCAGGCCATTCAACATGCCGCCGAACGTTCGGCCGACCTGACCCGGCAACTGCTCGCTTTTGCCCGCAAACAGACCGTTGACCCCAAGGTCATTGATATAAACGACACTGTAGGGGGGATGCTCAAGATGCTCCGCCGGCTGATCGGCGAGGATATTAACCTGCTATGGCAACCTGGCCAAAGCCTCCAGCCTGTCAAGGTCGACCCCTCGCAGATCGACCAGATCATCGTCAACCTCTGTGTCAACGCCCGGGATGCCATTGCCGGAGAAGGTAAAATCACCATCGAGACTCATACAAAAATCTTTGATGAGGCCTATTGTTTCGACCACTTGGGAGCACTGCCTGGAGAATACATCCTGCTGGAGGTCAGCGACGACGGCTGCGGTATGGACAAAAAAACCCTGAGCCAGATCTTCGAACCTTTTTTTACCACCAAAGAACAAGGCAAAGGTACTGGACTGGGGCTGGCATCAGTTTTCGGCATGATCAAGCAGAATAACGGATTCATCAACGTCTATAGCGAACCAGACCAGGGAACGACCTTTAAGATCTACTTACCAGTATATGCGGTTACATCAGAAGGGGTGGCGGAAAAGGCACCGGACATAAGAGTCGCAAACGGAAACGAAACGATCCTTCTGGTGGAAGACGAGCCCGCTATTTTGCGAATGACCACCATGATGCTGACCAGATTGGGTTATATCGTAATTGCTGCTGCGACCCCCGGTGAGGCCATCCTCCTTGCACATGAGCATCGGGGAGGTATCGACCTGCTAATGACAGACGTGGTAATGCCAGAGATGAATGGCCGGGAGTTGTCCGGAAATCTGCGCTCCCATTACCCGGATCTTAAACGGCTGTTTATGTCCGGCTACACAGCCAACGTCATCGCCCACCACGGTGTGCTGGATGAAGGCCTGCACTTCATTCAAAAACCATTCTCAATGAAAGACTTGGGGGGCAAGCTGCGTGAAGTACTGGAAGGCTGACAGGTTACCTTGGTAACTGACAGCACATGGGAGTCTTTTGCAATATGAAAAACCACAGGGTAACTTGCTCATATTATGACAGCTAAATTTGCTGATGCCCTGCCATTTTATCGACAGGAAAAACAGTTTTCCAGAATCGGTGTTGAACTGCCCAGAAAGACCATGGGCAACCGGGCAATGAAAGTCTCCCAGGCTTGTGAAATACTGGTGCGCTTTATGCAGGCCCAGATCCTTCACAGGCCGGTGATCAATAATGGTGAAACAACGGTTCAAGCATTGAAAGGGCGAAAAAGGTCAAAATGTCGCCGGTGATTCTTCAGGCGGATTTATCCTTGACAAATTTTTGTTTTCCGAACATTTATAAGAAGTTTATGAAACGTTTCGTCTGTCTTGGTTGAGGCAGCAGAATAATGCGTTTTTTGCAGGGATGATATAAAAAAAAGGAGTCTTAATTCACATGCGCTTCCTTGAGTGGTTTGTATCGGTTGTTGATGGGTGCAATGATCGAATCGGAAAGTTTGTCGGGTGGTTATGCACCCTGATGGTCCTTGTTGTTTTCTATGACACGGTCATGCGGTATGCCTTCAATCACGGGAATGTGGCCATTCAGGAACTTGAATGGCACCTGTTTGCCGTCATTTTTCTCATTGGCGGAGCCTATACCTTGAAACAGGACGGCCATGTCCGGGTGGACATCCTTTACATTAATTTCAGTGATAGGACCAAAGCCTGGGTGGATTTTTTAGGTTCTCTGATCTTTTTAATCCCGTTTTGCATCATCGTGATCTACTCCACCCAGAAATTTGTCGGCAACTCCTGGGCGGTCAGAGAGATCTCTCCCGATCCCGGCGGACTGCCGGCCCGGTATGTCTTGAAGGCCATGATTCCGGCAGGGTTCGTCCTGATAACCCTTCAGGGCATTTCTCAATCCATTAAAAGCTTTTTTGTGCTCATCGGGCACACCCCGAAAGGGGGTGGCAAATGATTGAATTTATAAATGAATTCATGCCCCTGATCATGTTTACCGCCGTATTTGCCCTGCTGCTTCTCGGCTTTCCCGTAGCCTTCACCATTGGCGGGGTATCGCTTTTCTTCGGCCTTTACGGATTCGGGCCCGGCTTTTTTGAGCTGCTTCCCCTGCGCATCTGGGGCACCATGACCAATTTCACCCTGCTTGCGGTGCCTCTGTTCATCTATATGGGGGTCATGCTTGAAAAATCAGGCCTGGCAGAAGAGCTACTGGATGCCATGGCCCTGGTGTTTGGTCGGATCCGGGGCGGACTTGCGGTTTCCGTCGTTTTTGTGGGCATGCTCATGGGGGCCTCCACCGGTATTGTCGGAGCCACCGTAGTCACCATGGGGCTTTTGTCTGTGCCCACCATGCTGAGGTCCGGCTACAGCAAAAGCCTGACCACAGGGACTGTGGCGGCATCCGGAACCCTGGGGCAGATCATCCCGCCCAGCATCGTGCTGGTCCTTTTAGGAGATATCATGAATGTGCCGGTTGGCGATCTGTTTATCGGGGCGGTGATTCCCGGCATGATCCTGGTGGTGCTGTACATGATCTATATCTTTATCATCGCCCAGATCAAGCCGGAATGGGCTCCTCCGGTGGACCAGGCCATTTTGGACAGCTATACCCGCCCCCAGCTGATCAAAAAGGTCTGCAAAGCCCTGATCCCTCCTTTGACACTCATGATCTGCGTTCTGGGCTCTATCTTCAAAGGCATTGCCTCTCCAACCGAAGCAGCTTCTGTCGGCGCGATCGGGGCAACCGTGCTCACCGCCATGCATGGGCGGTTTACCTTTCAGATTGTTAAAGATGTCATGGATACAACCACCAAGCTGACCTGCATGGTCTTTATTATCCTGGTGGGAGCCGCCACCCTGGGCCTGGTCTTCCGTGGACTTCACGGGGATGATCTGGTCAGACGTCTCATTTTAGGCCTGCCCTTTGGAAAATGGGGCATCCTGTTTATTGTCATGTCCATCATCTTCATTGCCGGATTTTTCCTGGATTTTATTGAGATCACCTTTATCCATGTGCCGGTTTTGGCCCCGATCATGATCCATCTTGGTGTCGATCCTTTATGGCTGGCCATACTGATTGCCGTGAATCTTCAGACATCCTTTCTGACTCCTCCGTTCGGATTTGCCCTGTTTTATCTGAAGGGCGTGACACCGCCAGAGGTTAAAACCATTGACATTTACAAGGGCATTGTCCCCTTTGTCATGATCCAGATCATCGGGCTTTTGATCATCTGCCTCTGGCCCAGGTCCGTGACCTGGCTGATCGATTTCCTCTCCTAGCCGGTTCAGTGAATTTAACCCATAAAAAAAGGCGGAAAGAATTTTTTTCCGCCTTTTTCCCTTGAAACGGCACGTTAACGATTAAAGATATTTCAACTTCTGGTACGGCTCTTCGGTAATCTTGTTCCAGCCATAGATGTTTTTCTGGAAATCCAGGAATGAATCATAGGCTTTTTTGCTCATGGGATCACCTGCGGCAACTTCCTTCAAAACCTCATCAGATAGTTTTTTGAGTCCTTTTAAAACATCTTCCGGGAATGGACGCAGATCAACCTTGTGGACATCCACCAGCTCTTTGAGGGCTGAATTATTTTTGGCTTCAAACTCGGACAGCATCCACATGTTCGCCTTGTAAGTCGCTGCTTCCACAATGGCTTTAAGATCATCCGGCAGGGTATTCCAGGCGTTCAGGTTCACCATGGCCTCAAGGGCGGTTCCGCACTCATGCCATCCGGGATAGTAATAATATTTGGCAGCCTTGTAGAAACCCATTTTCAAATCATGGAACGGGCCGACCCATTCGGTGGCATCAATAACGCCGCGGTCCAGGTTGGTATAAATTTCGCCACCGGCAACCAGCACGGCATTTCCACCCGCTTTGGCCAGTACTTTTCCGCCAAGGCCAGGGATTCTCATTTTAAGCCCCTTCAGATCCTCCATGGTATTGATCTGCTTGTTGAACCAGCCGCCCATCTGGACACCGGTATTTCCTGCAACAAAGGGTTTTAAATTAAACGGTTTATAGACCTCTTCCCAGATCTGCATGCCGCCGCCCGAATAGAGCCAGGCATTAATGGACTGGGCATTGAACCCGAACGGTACGGCTGCAAAAAACTGGGCTGCCGGCGCTTTCCCGGCCCAGTAATAGGCTGCTCCATGACCCATTTCCACGGTGCCCTGACTGACGGCATCAAAAACACCCAGGGGCGGAACCAGTTCCCCTGCACCGTATACGGTAATTTTCAGACGTCCGTTGCTCATTTCATCAATCCACTGGGCCAGTTTGTCAGCCCCTTCACCCAGCATGGGGAAATGCGGTGGCCAGGTGGTGACCATTTTCCAATTATAGGTTTTTTCCTTTGCCGATGCCGGCACTGCACTGGAAGCGATACCAGCACCAATGGCTGCCGCACCTAACCCAACATTTTTAATAAATGTACGCCTGTTGTTCTCTCTTTCCATGGAAAATCTCCTTTTTTGATTTTTACTGATTCGAACACAGCAATGAATATCACCCTTATCTTAAACCCGCATGGTTCAAAAATATGTTCCGAAGATCTTTTTTGATTCAATCATGGATTTAGCCAAAAAAAAGGAATCAAGTCAAGCAATAATCGATTTTATCTGCTGGATGACAAGAAAAGACCGATAAAAATAAAGAGGCCTCCGGCGACATGGTACCAGTAAAGGTGTTCATCCAGAAAGAAAAAGGCCAGCAGCGACGTGAAGACCGGTGTCAGGTACATAAAGACCGAAGCAATGGCCGCCCCGGTAATCTTCACACCGTAATTCCAGCAGATATAGGATAGAATCGATGGAAAAATCCCGAGAAAAACAAAAAGCCCCATTCGATTCCCCGTGAGTTCAAATCCCCCGTAAACAAAATATTCCCATAGATAAAACGGAAAGATACACACCACACCCATGGCAATCAGGACAGCTAAAAAAACAATGGGCGGAATGGTCATCTGCCGCTTGCGCAACAGAACAGAATAAATCGCCCAGGAAGAAATGGCCAGAATAATCAGAAGATCTCCGGGATTGAATTTCAGACCCAGCAGAATGGACAAGGACCCCTTGGAAATGATGGTGATCATACCGGATACCGAGATGATCACGCCTGTAATCTGAAGCCATCGGGTTCGTTCCCGGTTGATCAGCCAGGCCAGAAGGATCGTGATGCCCGGCATGGTGGCGATCACAAGGGAAATATTGGTGGCTGTGGTATACTGTGCACCCAGATATAGAATTGAATTGTACAGAGCAACACTGAAAATCGACAGGATAAACAGAAAGCTCAAATTGGCTTTGATCTCTGCCCAGTGAGCCTTTATCTGCGGCAAGGCAAAGGGCAGGATAAAGACCAATGCAGACACCCATCTGTAAAATGAGAGGGCCAGCGGTCTTATGGAAAAGACCATTCCCCGTGCGAGCACCGTATTGATTGACCAGAAGAAAATGGTTAAGACCAGCCCGGTACTGGCCAGAATCCATTTTCTATTATGGGTTTGATCCGGTTTGATCGTTCTCATGGTATCAAAGAAGCTGCCTCAACCGCAAGGCCTGCTTTTTTCCTGGATTTTTTTAATTCGTTTAGTGAATATTTTAGTTCTCCTTTCTGAATTTCCGGTTTGACTTGATACATCTGAATTTCAGATATCAGTTTTTCAACGTCTTCGGTATAAAACGGATTCATTTCATTTTTTTCCGGTCTGGCAGATGTTGCCGCTAAATTTCTGAATTGTGTTCACCATAAGTAAAAATGGTACACCAAAAATTCAAATATTGCAAAAAACAAGAGGACCGGGCCGTAGCCGGGTATCAGTATTTTACGGCAGATAGTCTTTTCTAACCGGAGAAAAAACCTCAATGGCAACAGAGTCCTGCAAGATTTTCGCCTGGTGTTCTATTCCGCCTTTAATGGTCCAGGCATCACCGGGTTCGACTATCCATTCATCCATGCCAATGGTCAGCAGCATTTTCCCGGAAAGCAGGAATCCTGCCTGTTCATGGGGATGGGAATGACGTGGAAGCAGTGCATCTTTTTTGAGGTGAAACCTTGTTGTAAGTGTTTTTTCACCATATGACAGGGTTTTCATGTCAATGCCGTCGATCGGGGTTTTAAATCCTGTGGGGTCATGTTTTGTGAACATAAGGGCTCCTTTATGGCTATAGGGTGTCAGCAATGATGCGCAAACCTTCAAGGGTCAGGGAAGACTCAACTTTTTCTATGGTTCTGGATACGCCGCAGATCAACGGGGCCAAACCGCCGGTGGCCAGAACCCGGACCGGGGTGTCCATCTCTTTTGTCATCCGTTCCACCATGCCGTCCACCATGGCTGCATTGCCATAGATAATCCCGGATTTAATGCTGTTGATGGTGTCCTTTCCGATCACGGTATCAGGGGCTTTGAACACTTCCACCCGGGGCAGGCGGGAGGCTTTTTGAGACAGGGCCTCTGAAGAAATCATGATGCCCGGTACTATGGCACCGCCCAGATACTCTCCTTTCTGGGAGATGGCATCAAAGGTGGTGGCGGTTCCAAAATCAATGATAATCATGGCGCATTGATATTTTTTATAGGCAGCCACAGCATTGACAATCCGGTCGGCCCCGACCTCTTCCGGGTTGTTGTAAAGTATGGGCATCAAACGTTTGATAGCAGCGGCATCGACCCATATGGGGGTCAGGTGTAAATATTTTTCACAATACCCGCTCAGGATGGGGACGCAGGAAGGCACCACAGATGAGATCACAACCTTATTGATAAAAGATCGGTCAAACCCTTTGTCCATAAAAAGCGCATTGGCAAGAACATTAAATTCATCAGCCGTGGTTTCACGGGCGGTGCGAATCCGCCAGTCAAACTTAAGATCATTGTCGTCATAAACACCCAGAACTATGTTGGTATTGCCTACATCGATTACAAGCAGCATGGGTTTTTCCTTTATTCTATTTTTACGGTAAACACCTGCGGGATGGCTTCTGCCATCAGCAGGCCCACAGGGACATCAATATATATGTGCCGGGCATAGACACCGGGTTGTAAGTCCTTTAAGTCGATAAAGGCCTGGATCTGATCCATGATTTCACGGTTGTTAAGGGTTTCAAAGGGGCCTTTGACCCGGATGGTGATCTGTGGCGGCTCAATGCTGCCTTTTAAATTGGTATTCCGGATCTGGATGGAAAGATCTTCAATGGTTTTTATGGCCAACACTTCCTGGATTGGGACTGAAACAGTCACGATCAGTCCGGATTCCGAAAAAACAGAAGTGTTTTCCAGGTCTAAGGGGATATTTTTTTTAAAACTTTCTCTGGCATCAGTTAAATCAATGGGTTTGGTCTTTAGTTCGTTGATCGCCTGAATAACGGAAAAAGATCCGATCAGTTCAATGCTGGAGGGTTCAGTGGCTGCATCCAAAACCCGATGACCCTGGGCTGGCTGGCCTGTGTAGGGCACGATGATTTTAAAGGATTTCCGGATCTTTTTTTCAAGCGTAACACTCAGGTAAGAGGGGTTAAAGCTTAATATTTTAATGCCTGGCTGAAGAGAAATCCTTGCCTGCTCAACCGGGAGCAGATATTCACCCGGTTCAATGGAGACAGAATCTCCGGCTGGATCAAATGCCAGGTCTGTGTATAGATCAACCGGATACCGGGGACTTTTTGCCTGAATTTCTTCAATCAGTTGTTGAGGTGCCTGGATTTTGATTTCTATTTTATCGGTGTGAAAACCGGCTAAAATCATATTGTCCGGAATATTGGCAAAGTCAACAGGAAGCAAAAGATCGGTTTCAACCACGTCTGCGGCGCAACCGGTAAAAGAGAACGCCATAAGAAAGAAGTACACAAAAAGCCATTTTCTATCAGACACAAGTTTATGCATTCCGGATCGAATCAATGATATGGGTAAAAATCCTGACGTTTTTAACATCATGAACCCTTACAATATGGGCGCCATTCATGAGTGAAGCAGCTACCGCAGCCAGGGTGCCATGTTCGGTTTTGATATGATCCGGTCCAATGGATGCCTGTTCTTTTCCAGATAAAATATTCTGGATAAATGATTTTCTGGAGGGCCCCATGAGAACGGGAAACCCCAGGCCGCAGATTTTGTCCAGATGTCTGATCAGAACCAGGTTATGTTCGACGGTTTTACCAAAGCCAATGCCGGGATCAAGGATGATCCGGTCTTTTTCAATCCCGTGTTCCATGGCAAAAGAGGCTCTGGCTGAAAGATAGCTTGTGATTTCAAGCATCAGGTCAGTGTAGCCCGGATTCACCTGCATGGTCTGGGGGGTACCTCTCATGTGCATGAGTATGACAGGCGCTTTGGTTTGAGCCGCCAGTCTGACCATGTCCGGGTCCCGTTCAAGAGCGGAGATATCATTAATGATACTGGCCCCGGCTTTGAGCGCTTCTCTGGCAACCCTGGCTTTAACCGTATCAATGGAAATGGGGATATTGATTTGCTTTGAAAGCGCTTCAATCACCGGTATGACCCGGTCCAGTTCCTGTTGTTCGCTCACCGGCTCTGCAAACGGACGGGAGGATTCTCCTCCGATATCCAGGATATGGGCTCCCTCTTTTGCCAGCTTCAGACCTTGTGCCACAGCGGTTTCAACGGTATTGAATCTGCCACCGTCGGAAAATGAATCCGGGGTGGCATTTAAAATACCCATGATGCAGGCGTTTGAGCCCAGTTCCAGGCGAAATCGGTCAAATTCAAGCGTAAACGACTGCATGGTGATCCTTTATTCGGGTTTTTTATCCTCACGATCTTCTTTAGTGTCATCTGATTCCTGGTCAATATCCTTGGGATCAACGGCTATGGTGTCATCAATCTCGATTGCTTCGCCGTCTTCAAGGTCAATATCCACGGAACCTTCAGATTTTTTCTTTGTGTCCGGCTCTGCTGGATGAACAGGCTCGACATAGATGTTTTTTCTGCCAAAAAAATCAAAATCCGGCCGCATTTTGGCAATCAGATCATCCAGTTCAGGTCCCAGAACCGTCTCTTTTTCCATGAGTCGCTCGGTTAATGCATGAAGGATATCAATATTTGCGTTCAATACTTTTTGAGCAGTCTTATAGGCCCGGTCAATGATCAAAGCCACTTCAGCATCGATTTTTCTGGCCGTGTCTTCAGAATAGGTTTTGGCCTGGGTCATTTCCCGGCCGATAAAGATATTGTCTTCATGATTTTCATAGGACAGCAGGGCCAGGTTATCACTCATGCCATAGGTTCGGATCATCCGGTTGGCCAATCGGGTAGCCTGTTTAATATCATTGGATGCGCCGGTACTGATCCGTTTGAAAATAATCTGTTCAGCCACTCGTCCGCCAAAGGCAATGGCCAGCTCATTTTCAAGCTGGTCTTTGTATTTAAAATCCCCTTCTTCAGGCAAAAACCAGGTCACACCGGCAGCCCGGCCCCGGGGAATAATGGTGATCTTGTTCACGGTATCGGTATTGGGAAGAAATCTGGCCACCAGGGCATGACCGCCCTCGTGATAGGCTGTGGTCCTTTTTTCTTCTTCCTTGATGACTTTGGATTTACGTTCAAGCCCCATGTAAACCTTGTCTTTGGAATCTTCAAAGTCTTTCATGGTCAGTTTTTCATGGCCGAGTTTGGCAGCCAGAAGGGCGGCCTCATTGACCAGATTTTCAAGGTCTGCCCCGGAGAATCCCGGCGTACCCTTGGCCAGAAGCACGGGATCCACATCATTGGCCAATGGTGTTTTTTTCATGTGAACCCGCAGGATGCCTTCACGGCCTTTGATATCCGGCATATCCACGATGACCTGACGGTCAAACCGGCCGGGTCTTAAGAGAGCAGGATCAAGAACATCAGCCCGGTTGGTGGCTGCCATGAGAATAACGCCTTCATTGGATTCAAATCCATCCATTTCCACCAGAAGCTGATTCAGGGTCTGTTCCCGTTCATCATGCCCGCCGCCAAGGCCTGCGCCTCTTTGTCGACCCACTGCATCGATTTCATCGATAAAGATGATGCAGGGAGCATGTTTTTTTCCCTGGGCGAACAGGTCTCTGACTCTGGACGCACCCACACCCACAAACATTTCAACAAAATCAGATCCTGAAATGGTAAAGAAAGGAACCCCGGCTTCGCCGGCCACGGCCCGGGACAGAAGGGTTTTGCCGGTACCTGGATTTCCCACCAGCAGAACGCCCTTGGGAATCCGTCCGCCCAGCCTGGTGAACTTGGCTGGTGTTTTTAAAAATTCAACGATTTCGGTCAACTCTTCTTTGGCTTCATCAATGCCCTGGACATTGGCAAAGGTTACTTTTTCACCTTTGTCATCCATGAGTCTGGCCCGGCTTTTTCCAAAGGACATGGCTTTGCCGCCGCCCCCGCCCTGCATCTGGCGCATGAAAAAGATCCATACACCGATCAGGACAATCATGGGCAGCCATGAAACCACAATGGACATGAACCAGTTGGATTCTGACGGCGGTTTGGCTTTTATGGCAACCCCGCTGGTTCTCAGAAGCCGAATCAGGTCGCCATCGTCCGGGGCAAAGCTTTTAAAACGCGAACCATTACTGTCCGTGACAATGAGGGTCTGACCCTGGATGACGACATTCTTGACACGGCCGTTTTCAACCATGGCCAGAAATTCTGAATATCCAATATCCAGCTGAGGGGTCTGTTGTTGATTAAAGATGTTGTAGAGCATGGCCATCATCAATACAATGACCAGCCACAAAGAGATGTTTTTATAAAATTGATTCAATGGTTTTCCTTTCTTAATATTAAAAACTACATAATATATAAACATCAAAACCGAATATACAAGGAAAAGTTTAACTAGTGTCTGACCGAAAACCTGAAAATTTTTTCGAGTACAAGGCGGGCGAGAATTTTAACCGGAAGAATACATTGAGTATTTTGAGGATTAAAATTTGCAGCCCAACGAAGTAATCGGGAAAATTGGCGGTTTTCGGTCGG
>JBDRPM010000143.1:0-10880 GCA_043827005.1 Pseudomonadota bacterium
CAATCATTAACAGGTAGGCTGGCGCACCACTTTGCACCATTTCCAGATCATCATTGTTTGAAATGGTGCCGGACAAATGGGTCATCATGTCGGAGGTGGCCGATGACATGATCATGGCGCAGCCACTGGAAAAAAACAGGGCAATGATGCAGATAAAAGATATCAGAACAAATCTCAGGCATGGGTTAAATGTCTGGCGTGGTCCGGCAGGTGATATCATCAATGGATTCATGTATGGGTTCATTAAGGGCCCCAGATCCTGTTTAAGGTCAGAAGTTTCAATACCAGTATCCCATATTCATCTTATAATTAGCGTGTTAGCGCGTTTGAACAAAAAAAGCAACCATGGATTCAGCCCTAATGTTTTTTTAACATTCCGGACTAACGGCCATGGGCCATCTTGGTATTTTACCCTGGCCTGCCCACAACAAAGCATAAAAGGCAACATTGGTCTGCAAGGACTCTCATATAAAAGGCTGCCTGGTGTTTGAAACATGATGCGTGGGATTTTGAACTGCTTGTCAAAGAGTGGTTGCGTCTATTGTTTTTATCTGGTATGGCATTTTTCCATGAAAGCATGGGATTGTAAGGGTTCACTCAAAATGTAATGTTATTTTTGAGCGGGCCCTAAGTTAATAGAGGAAGGGAAATGAGGGAGCAGGACTATCAGGAACTTGTGATTGAAATTATACCTCCCCTGGAGATATGCCTTGTCTGGGAAAGCAGCAGTGACAGGCTCAGTCAAAAGCAGCAGGCATTGAATCAGCTAATTTATAAACATTACCGCCAGGCCCCGGAAACCTGGCTTTTGTACCTGGGAGGCTCCCAGGACCGGATCATGTTATCGCCGTCCCTTGATTTTTTCAGGTCTCTGGCACGGCTTTTTCTGGACACGGTGGCCCGATACCAGGGTATTGAGACGGTTCGTCATCATGCCGATATTCCTGGTGATCCTGAAGAATTCATAAAATTAATTGAAGCGGCCCCGATCATGATCGGCAGGGAGTATCTGACCCTGGACATGCTTTTTAAGATCTGGGAAGATTTAACACAGGCGTTTGTTTCCGGCATCCGGGATTATCCCGGGAGTGTAAAGGATTTTTTTCAAGAACTCTGTCCTTATATTCATCTGGCCGGCAGGGTATATTTTCATCTGGTGGAAAGCCGGGATGATGCTCTTCCTTTTCAGTTTCTTGCCACCTATGCAGAGGAGAATAAAGCAGAGGGAAAGAAAAAACATCGTCCTTTGCACTATGCGCTTGAAGAATATTCCGGGGATCAACTTCTGGAATTATTGACCACAGTAACCCTGGCAGCCAAACAAAGCCCCATGATACAGGGTTTGATGGATACCGGGGAATTGTTTCATCACCTGGCCTGGGACAGTCATGAAGCCTATGTGTTCCTTGGGCAGATCACACTTTTTGAAAACTGCGGCATTATCTGCCGTATTCCAGACTGGTGGAAAAATCAGCGACCCGCAGTTCGTTTGTCTATCAGCATGGGCAATCTGGCACCATCTCATGTTGGCATGGACGTACTGCTGGATTTTAATGCTCTTTTGTTGATCGGAGATGATCCGATCACCCCGGAAGAAGCCCGGGCGATTTTATCCCAGAGTGCCGGTCTTGTCTGGATCAAAAATCGATGGGTTGAGGTGGATCCCCAACGGCTCAGACAGATTCTTGATGCATATGAAAAGGCTATGGAAATGGCTGATGCCGGGGCATTAACCCTAAAGGATGCCCTTTTGCTTGAGCTTCACCCGGAACGGTTCCGGTTAATGGAAAACGAGACCGACCTTTCCATTGTTCATGGAGACTGGTTGAAAACCGTGGTTACGCAACTTTCAAACCCGGAACGAATAAGGGCAGCCATTACACCTGAAACGTTTAAGGCAATATTGCGGCCTTATCAGCAGCACGGGCTTAACTGGCTTTCATTCCTGGATTCCCTGAAATTCGGCGCCTGCCTGGCCGATGACATGGGCCTGGGTAAAACCCTTCAGGTGCTGGGGATGTTAAGTGTTCTCCAGGACAGAGAACCGGACAGGATGTCTCTTTTGATTGTCCCGGCATCCCTGATTTCCAACTGGGATCAGGAGATCCAGCGGTTTTTGCCTGGACTTTCTTATGTGGTGGCCCATCCGGGAAGTTCGGACCTGTTTGTGAAAAAAGAGCCAAGACTTCCTGATCCGGATCAGCATGACCTGGTTATCACGACCTATGCCATGGTGCAGCGATTTCCATGGATGGAAAAAATCCACTGGCGGTGCATTATTCTGGATGAAGCTCAGGTCATCAAGAACCCGTCAACAAAACAGACAAGATGTGTGAAAAAACTGATGGGAGATACCCGGATTATCATGACCGGAACTCCAATTGAAAACAGTCTTGCGGATTTATGGTCTTTATTTGATTTTCTTAATCCAGGATTGTTGGGCAGCGCAAAGGCATTTAAAACTTTTGCCGCCGGATTAAAGAAAAACCCATCAGGTTACAAGCGCTTGAAAAAAATGATCGCTCCTTATATCTTAAGACGGATGAAGACTGATCCGGCTATTGCGCCAGACCTGCCCGCCAAGGTGGAAATGAAAACCTTTCCTGAACTCAGCCGACATCAGGTGGTGTTATATATGGATTTTGTTGAGCAGTTAAAGAGCTGTCTTGCCGCTGTTGACAAGGGGATAGAGCGTAAGGGGCTCATTTTGACATCGCTGATCAAGTTTAAGCAGATCTGTAATCATCCGGATCAGTTTCTGGGAACCGGCGGGTTTGAACCCGAAGCAAGCGGAAAGTTCATCCGCCTCAGAGAATTGTGTGAAACCATTTATGCCAAACGGGAACGGGTCCTTGTTTTTACCCAGTTCAAGGAAATGATTCCGCCGCTTGTCAACTTTCTGGAAGAAATTTTTCATCGACAGGGTTGCTTTATTCATGGCAGTATCAATGTAAAAAAAAGGAAGGAAGCGGTTGAGCGGTTCCAGGGGCCGGAATATGTACCATTCATGGTGCTTTCACTCAAGGCCGGCGGTGTCGGACTCAATCTTACCAGGGCAAACCATGTGATTCATTTTGACCGGTGGTGGAACCCTGCAGTGGAAAATCAGGCCACGGACAGGGCCTTTCGCATTGGCCAGCAAAAAGGCGTTCTGGTTCACAAGTTTATCACAAAAGGAACCATTGAAGACCATATTGATGCCATGATTGAAAGCAAGAAAGAAATTGCAGAAACAGTGATTTCAGACACCACTGGCGGATGGATTACCGAATTTGATGATAAAAAATTGTTGGAGATTTTCAACCTCAAGCTGTGATAAAAAAACAATCAGTGTAACAAAAGAGGAAAAAATGCGGGATTATTACGGTTATCCAAAGTATGTCAGTGTTGCCCGGAAAAAGGAAAAGGCAGAAAAAAAACTGGCTCAGCTTAAGAAAAAAAAATTGGATTTGTCACCGGTGATGATTACCGGTATAAAGTTGGCAACGTCCTGGTGGGGGAAGGCATGGAATGCAAATCTGGAGGGGTATGCGGATTTTAGCAATCGGATTGGCCGGGGCCGTTCCTACCTGAGGCATGGTGCGGTACTGGACCTGAAAATTGAACCCGGAAAAATTACGGCTCTTGTTCTGGGATCTCAATCTGCCCCGTACCAGGTGATCATCACCATCAAACCATTGAAAAAAAAAATATGGGAACAGATGATTGACCAATGCCGTGGAAAGATTGATTCCCTTGAAGCGCTTTTGGAAGGGGCCCTGCCCCGAGCCATGGAAACCATTCTGACCCGGCGGGGGGATGGGATTTTCCCTGCCCCGGAAGACATACACTTTGACTGCTCCTGCCCGGATTGGGCATTTATGTGCAAACACGTTGCTGCCGCACTTTACGGAACAGGGGCAAGACTTGATAAAGACCCGTCCTTGTTTTTTCTTCTCAGACAGGTGAACAAGGAAGCGCTTGTGTCAAGTGTTGTTCGCAGGGAAGCTGATCAATTGCTTGAAAAAGCAAAAATTCGAAAATCCAAAAGAATTATCAGGGATGCTGACCTGTCTTCTGCCTTTGGCATTGAACTGGATGATTCAGCCCCGGTTATTCAAGCATCGTCATCTCCTGAAGGTAAGCCTGAGTCTTCAAAGATTTTCCATGATGTCAACGCCTATGAAACAGTGGTCAATCTCATTCGCCGGCGAAGGGTAAACGGAATAAGTTTCCAGGAGATCAAAGAGCGATCCGGGCTTTCAGATAAAACACTGCGGAATATCATTGTCCGGGCACGACAGAAAAATGAAATTCAAAACCAGGGCCGGGGACTCTATATAAAGAGTATGGTATCATGACCCATGTTCTGATGATCAACAATCTCCCGGCTGAGTTTATATATGAAATAACAGGATAACTCACTGAATTCTTTCATGTTTTGTTGTGGGCAGGCCGGGGTGAAATACCAGAGCGGCCCATGGCCGTTATATGAAAGTCCTTGCAGACCAGTGTTGACTTTTATGCCTCGTTGTGTGGCAAGCCACAAATCAATAACCAGATCTGCCACATGGCAGTTATTTGGAAGGTTTAGAAAATTCAGGATACAGTTTTTTTTGACAATCCGGGCAGATCCCATGGCTGAATTGAGCATGGGAGTGCTCCTGGACATAGGTTTCAACATGCTTCCAGAACCCCTGGTCATCCCTTATTTTTTTGCAGGAGGCGCAGATGGGGACAATACCCCGTAAGGTTTTTATTTCATCCAGGGCTTTTGTTAAATTTAAAATCAGTTGATCTCTTTCCCGTTCGTTTTGCTTTCGACGGGAGATATCCCGGACGATTCCTACGCTGTGCCAGTGATCATCTTCCTGGTAGGCGGACAGGGACAATTCAACTTCAAATTCAGACCCGTCTTTTCTTAATGCGGACAACTCAATTGTTTTTCCGATCACAGCGCCCTTCCCGTTAAGTTTGAATTGCTGAAAGCTTTTATTGAATGGGGTCAGATATCTGGATGGGACTAAAAGCTGGTGAAGGTCTTTTCCGTTAACCTCTTCCCAGGGGTAGCCGAATATTTTCTCTGCAGCTGCATTCCAAAAAATGATTCGGCCCTTGTCATTCATCTGGATAATGGCATCGTTGGCAAGTTCACTGATTTTTTTAAATTTTTCCTGGCTGTTTTTGATTGCCTTTTCTGCATCGATCCTGTGGGTAATATCGGTAATAACCCCGATCAGGCCGCCAATGGTGTTGTCTTCGTTGTGAAACAGGGCTTTATCAAAAATAACGGTTTTTTCCTGGCCGTTTTTGATTTTAATTTTCCATTCATATTTCTGGATACCACCCTGCTCAAACAACTGCCGGTCCATTTCATAGTATTTGTCGGCAATCTCTTTTGGCCCCATGTCATACACGGTTTTCCCAATGATATCCGTCCGTTTCATTCCCATGAATGTCTCAAATGCTGTGTTGCATGACAAATATATACCGTCTTTGTTTTTGATAAAAATAGGGTTGGCCAGGGTTTCAAACAAAAGATTGAAAAAATCAAGTTTGGAGCGCAACTGCTTTTTAAAGGTTTTAAAGGTTTCTAATTCCAGCCTGAGCCCAGAGAGTTCCTTTTGCAAAGTATCATTGCTTTTATCTGATTTTTTATTTGTCATAATTAGACCATTCCCTCCCCACTGAACCTTTATATCTTTTTTATACAAGCAATTTTCTTTTTTCTTAGATAACGTTCCTCTTAAACAGGTATTTGTCAAGCAACTATTTTGTGCCTGGGTTTGCAAAGCCTGCTTGACCTTAATGTTAAAATTATTTAAGTGTATGGGTACAGGCGCTTTTATTCAATAAGGGAAAGCACATGATATCCATAAAAAATTTGATTTTTATCCTGGTCGCCGGGATGTTTCTTGTTTGTATTCACTCAGGATCGGCCGCTTCCGGCAAGCCAAAAGTATATGTGATTCCGGTTTCAGGAACAGTGGAACCAGGTATGGCGGCTTACATCAAGCGGGTGTTAACCCAGATTGAAGACCAGGCAGAAGGCCAGGGTGAAAACCGGTCTGATGCTGTCATTGTCTTTAAAATGGACACCTTTGGCGGGCGGGTGGATGCAGCGCTGGATATTGTGGAGGTCATTTCCAATATTCCTAAAGTTAAGACCATTGCCTATGTTGAAAAACGGGCCATTTCCGCCGGAGCCCTGATCGCATTGTCTTCCAGCCAGTTGTTCATGAAAAAAAATACCATTATCGGAGACTGTGCCCCCATTATCCAGACCAATGAAGGGCAGCAGATGGCAGGCGAAAAGATCCAGACGGTTTTGCGGGCAAGGTTCCGGGCCCTGGCAAAGAAAAACAATTATCCTGTGGTGCTGGCCGAAGCCATGGTGACGGTGGATATGGAAGTGTACCAGATTGAACTGGACAATAAAAAACAGTTTATGGATAAAAAAGCCTATGATGACCTGACAGAACCCCAGAAAAAAAAGATCACTTCAAAAAAAACCATTGTGGCCAAAGGCGAACTATTGACCATGGATGATGCCGAAGCTGTTGAGCTGGGATTTTCCCGGAAGAGCGTTGACAGCTTAGAGGATCTGTATGCGGAGCTGGGATATGAATCAATGGATGTCATTACCCTGGAAGCATCCTGGTCTGAATCCTTTGTCAGGATGCTGCAGCCTTTTTTACCTTTGTTGATGCTGTTGGGCATCGGGGCGGTGTATACGGAAATAAAAGCGCCGGGATTCGGGTTGCCGGGGTTTGTCGGCATTGTTTGTCTGGGCCTGGTGTTTTTTAACCAATACCTTGTGGGCCTGGCTGATTACACAGAAATGCTGCTTCTTTTGATTGGTGTACTGTTATTGGGCATTGAGGTCTTTGTCCTGCCCGGATTCGGCGTGGCCGGCATCACCGGTCTGTTTGTCATTGCCGCAGGTCTTGTATTGTCTTTTCAGGGGTTTGTTGTTCCAGACCCGTCTTTTCCCTGGGAGGGCCAATTGCTGATATCAAATCTGGCAATTGTGCTGGGCGCATTTATGGCCGCTTTTTTAATTTCACTGTTCATGGTCCGGTTTGTATTGCCCCAGGTGTCAAAAGTCATCAAAGGGCCTTATCTGGATGCAACCCTTGCCAAATCCCATGTGGAGGCCCCATCCGGATTGACTCTGGCAACTGGAGATACGGGTGTGGCCCTGACCGCCCTTCATCCTTCAGGAAAAGTGCTGATCAACAATCAAAAGATTGATGCCATCACCCAGGGCGAATTTATTGAACCGGATCAACGGGTGATGGTTGCAAAACTTGAGTCCAACCGGGTGATTGTCCAGTCGGATGAGAGTTGATCAATTATTTTTAAACCGGATATTTTTGCAAGGGAATTAACATGAATACCTATATACTTCCAATTTTACTCCAGGTGATCGGCATGCTGGTGGTGATTGCAGAAATTTTTATTCCATCCCTGGGTCTTCTGACCATTATAGCACTGAGTTTGTTCTTTTATTCTGTATATATCGTGGCTGCCACCATTTCATCAACCGCCGGGATGGTGCTGGTCGGACTGGATCTGATCCTGGTGCCGATTTTGATTGTTTTCGGGATGAAAGCACTGGCCCGCTCCCCCCTGGCCCTGCAGCGCAAGTTATCAAAACAGGACGGGGTGGTATCCCAAAAACAGGGGCTTGAAACCTGCCTGCACATGAATGGAAAAGCGGTTACAGATCTTCGTCCGGCCGGCATGGCCCAGATCAACGGACAGCGCCTGGATGTGGTAACCGATGGAGAGTATATTGATGCGGGTACGCCTGTTGTGGTCACAGGTGTAACCGGGAACCGGATTATTGTAGAAAAAATCAAACAACAGGAGAAGGTCCAATGAATTTAATTGCTATTTTATTAATTGCTGCAGGTGTTATCGGTCTGGTGCTGCTTTATTTTATTTTTTCATATCTGGGATTGTGGTTACAGGCCCTGGTGTCTGGCGCAAAGGTCGGATTGATCAACATCATTTTCATGCGGTTGAGAAAAGTACCGGCAAAATTGATTGTTGAGTCAAAAATCATGGCGGTTAAAGCGGGGATTGAAATTCCCACAGACAGCCTTGAGTCCCATTATCTTGCCGGCGGAAACGTCAGCCGGGTGGTTCAGGCACTGATTGCAGCAGACAAGGCCAATATTGAGCTTCCGTTTAATCGGGCCGTTGCCATTGATCTGGCCGGCCGGGATGTCCTGGAAGCGGTTCGGATGTCGGTTAACCCAAAAGTTATTGAAACACCGCTTGTGGCAGCCATGGCAAAAGATGGCATTCAGCTAAAAGCGATTTCACGGGTGACTGTCCGGGCCAATATTGATCGCCTGGTGGGCGGGGCCGGAGAAGAAACCATTCTGGCCAGGGTCGGTGAAGGGATTGTTACCACCATCGGGTCAGCCAAAAATCACAAAGAAGTGCTTGAAAATCCGGATATGATTTCCAAAACCGTTCTGAAAAAAGGGCTGGATGCCGGAACTGCCTATGAAATTCTCTCCATTGATATTGCTGACGTGGATGTGGGTAAAAATATCGGGGCGGAACTGGAAACTGATCGGGCAGAAGCCGACAAGAAAATTGCCCAGGCCAAAGCCGAAGAAAAACGCGCCATGGCCTTTGCCCAGGAACAGGAGATGAAAGCCCGGGTCCAGGAAATGCGCGCCAAGGTTGTGGAGGCAGAAGCCCAGGTGCCGCTGGCCATGGCAGAAGCATTCAGAAGCGGTAATTTAGGCATTATGGATTATTATAAAATGCAGAATATTTCTGCTGATACCCGGATGAGAGACCAGATTGCCACACCTGAGCCGGAATCGGGAAAATAATGAGGACCTGGCCGGTCTTTAAACTGTCAGGTTTGGACCGGCCTGAAAAAAAGGAGTTCACCCATGGATTTTGATAACATTATATCATTGTTTATTCTGCTTTTGTTTTTCATTTTCCCAACGATTATCAAGCAGATCAAGGCTGCCAAAAAGAATCCTGAAAAAAAAACCATATTCAATAAAATCGGTAATCAAATTGATTTGCTGCTCAAAGAGATTGAGCAGCAAGGCCGGCAGCAGAAAGCAACCACACCCTCTTCAGACATATGGGAAGCCCTGGCGGAAAATGAAGCGGTTTATTTTCCAGAGCAATCCCCAGAACAGGCCTTCAGTGAATTTGAACCGGCCGAAACCTTCCGGCCGGCAAAACCGGCTGATAAGTTTAATGCGCCAGAGAAAATCAAACCGATAAAGGTTATGGACACCATTGATACATCATTGGCGCAAAAGTTTGTTGGTAAAACCAGCAGATATCGATCCAACCCATTGCAAAATGCAGTCATCTGGTCTGAAATCTTAGGCAAACCTGTGGCGTTAAAATAAAAATAAAGAGGACATTGTGTCAAATTCAAAAAGGATACTCATTGTTGATGACAACGCGGTCATCCGCAGGATTTTAAGAGAAGAGCTTGGTGTTGCAGATTTTATCATTGATGAGGCAGACAGCGGCGAAAAAGCACTGGAAATGATCGCAAGCCGGACCATCCCTGATCTGATTACAATAGACGTTGAAATGCCGGGTCTCAGTGGATTTGAATTGTTTGAAACCCTATTGTCCGAACCCTTTACCCAATATTTTTCACATCTTCCGGACCAACAGCCACCCGTTGTATTTATCTCTTCCCATGATACGGTTGAAGACCGGAAAAAAGGGTTTGAGCTGGGGGCCACTGATTTTATTACCAAGCCATTTAACAGAGGACAGGTTCTGTCTGTTGTAAATAAAATTCTTCACCCTGAAAAAATACTGGGAGATCTGCTGGCTCTGGTTGTAGACGATAGCCGGATGGCCCGGGAAATCGTGGCAAAAATCCTCAGGCAGGAGGGGATCAATGTCCTTGAGGCCCAAAATGGCATTCAGGCCTATGAAATTATCTGTAACCATATGTCAGGCATAGATATAGTGATTACCGATTTGAATATGCCAAAGATGAATGGTGATAAATTGGTGGGAAAAATCAGAAAAGAGCTGGATCTCAAGGACCTTCCCATTATTTTCCTCACCGGAGAAACAGACAATACCCGCCTGCTGGATCTGTTTGAATGCGGGGGCTCGGATTATCTGATCAAACCGTTTGTTAAAGAAGAACTCATGGCAAGAATCATGGTTCACTTAGAACGCCGGGAATTAACCCGGCGCTTGAGAGAATCGGTTAAGGAATTGTCAAATCTGAGTAAAATGAAAGATGATCTGATTGCAGTGTGCTCTCATGATTTAAGGTCTCCACTGCATGGCATACTGGGTTATATCGATATGCTGATTGAAAAAAAATATATTAAAAAAGAGGACAGAGAAGGCCTTAAGGATATAAAGGATTCAGGAGCGTATCTTTTGGAATTGATCAATGATATTCTTGATTTGTCCAGAATTCAATCCAATGCTGAAGACATTTCCATGCAGCCTTTAAATGCCAGCCATCTGGCAGAGGCCTGTTACAAAGCCATGAAAAATATGGCAGATTCAAAACAGGTGGAATTTTTTATGGAGGATCAGTGTAAAAATGCCATTGTTTCGGGAAATCGATCTTCTCTGATGCGGGCGATTAACAATCTGTTATCCAATGCCATTAAATTCACTCCTTCCGGAAATACAGTGACCCTTAAAATCGAGCTGACAACAGAGAAAGACAAGGACAAACGATTGTCCATTAAGGTTATTGATACTGGCATCGGCATAGAACAAAGCATGATCCCTGCCCTTTTTGACAAATATTCACGATCAAGCAGAAAAGGAACAAAAGGGGAAAAGGGAACCGGTCTTGGCATGTCCATTGTACGGGAAATTGTCAAACTCCATAATGGAGAGGTCAAGGTTGACAGCAG
>JBDRPM010000144.1:0-5648 GCA_043827005.1 Pseudomonadota bacterium
CAGTTCCCGTAAAACGCTTAATTAATGTGCTTCTTCGATTGCCCCGGCTATATACATGGTGGGCAGCAAAAAGAACACGATGGCCTGAATCAGAGAAACCAATATACCCATGGCCATGATTGGCAGCGGTACCAAAAAGGGGCCTGCCAGCATCAGAAGAATTCCGACAACCAGCTCATGTCCCATCATGTTTCCAAAAAGACGTAAGGTCAAAGACAACACACGTGCAGAATGGCCGATAACTTCAATAATAAAAAACAAAGGCATTAAAGCAGGTACTGGCCCTAAAAAATGTTTGATATATTTAACCCCATGCATCCTGATACCAATCACATGGCTCCATGATACCGCAATGATAGCCAGTGCCAATGTGGTATTGATATTGGCTGTTGGCGGGTACAGGGTCGGAACCAGACCGAACAGATTGCCCAGAAGAACAAATAGAAAAATGGTCAACAACAGGGGGAAAGATTTTCTGCCCTCGTCACCGGTTATACTGACCATGAATTCTTCAAGCCCGTTTATCAGCAACTCAAACAGGTTTTGTATGGTTTTGGGGACCATGGAAATACTTTTCCCACCCAACCAGCCCAAAACGATCAAAATGATCATGGCCAACCACATATAGGTAACCTGTGGGTGACTGCCAGCCCATTTTTCAGCACCTTCACCGAAAAGTCCAAAAAAAGACGTAAGTAACAAATATGGATGCTCCACTTATACTGCCTCCTTGAATAATAATATACGTTTTATCTCTATCATTGCTGCCAGGAAAATACTTGCAACAACTACCGACAGGCCCAATACAAGGCCTATGGGATGAACAATATGGTTTGCTATAAGCAGGCAGATCAATGCACCGCTTATGGTAAATCGAATATAATATTTTACCAGGACATTGCCAACCACAGCCCGCCCTTTTGTTGATACTCTATCAGGGTGAAACATTTGTTTTAATGTACGTTCCAAAAGATGAAAATTGATTGAAACAATTAACCCTCCCAAAATAATGCCCGAGGCAACATCCAGCGGGGCTATCATCAAACCGATCAGTCCGCTGAATAAGAAAATCAGCCAGTTTGAAATTGTGATAAAATCAATTATTTTATAAAGGTCCTGCATTAAAACTTTTTCCCTTTTTGACCTGCTCTGTAAATGTTGCTGAACCCTGCGGCAATACCGAATGCCAGCCCAACAAGCAATAAAACAGGTTCTGTACCAAATTTTTTATCCAGCCAGAGTCCGATGCCAAGACCGATAAAAATAGCCAGGGCCACTGATATCCCCAAACTGGAAAAATACCCCAGTTCTCTTAACGTCTTACCAGTTTCCTTTTTCATTTTATCTTCTTCCACCTTTTATTGTGGCTGGCAAAGATCAATTTATCATGCAAGCAGATATCATATGCAGCCTTACAAGTCAACGTGAAAAACCACTAAACCATGTCCGAAAAAAAATTGATTATCAAGGCTGTCAGGCCATGGCAATAACACAGGCAAACCGGCCGGTGGCTTTCTCCCCCCGATACGAATAAAACGTATCTGTATTGCATTTTGTACAGATCTGCATGTTTTCAACATGTTCTTTTTTAACCCCTTTTTCAGTGAGTTGATCCACACTCATCTGCCAGAAATCAAAATACGGTTTATCTTGAGCCTTATACTGCCATAAATGTTGCGGAATCTCCTGCTCAAAATTTTTAAACTCTGAACAGCACGGCCCCAGAGAAGGAGAGATCCCCACCATTATATTTTCCGGCCGACAGTCAAACTGTTCTTTCATTTTATCCACACACTGGCCTGCAATATTTTCAATGCTTCCCCGCCACCCGGAATGGATATTGGCAATGACCCGTTTTTCAGGATCATAAAACATGATAGACTGACAATCTGCGACCTGAATAACCAGAAAAACCCCCGGCATATCCGTGATAATTCCGTCTGCTGTGTACAATTCTTTTCCCGGCTCAAAAATATCAGACAGATCATTGTCATCTTTTTTCAGTATTTTAATCTCATTGCCATGGACCTGATTTAAAAACACAAGCGGTTTCATGCCCATTTTTCGAATGATCAGTTTCCGATTGGTTGAAATGGCAGAGACATCATCACCTGAATCCATCCCCACATTCAAAGAATCAAATGCCCCGGTACTGGTTCCGCCCTGCCGGGTGAAAATACCATGAATCAGATCGAGCGATTTAAAATTTTCAAACGTATATACCTTGATCTCATTGTTTTCCATAATAAATCTCACCTATTTTCTCTATGATTTTTGTTGTGGAAATGTCGGGTTCTAAAACAACTCTCTCAATCCTGCCACCATTGGATTTTACAAAATCAGCGCCAACAATCCGGTCTTCAGTCCAGTCCGCTCCTTTAACCAGAACATCCGGCACAATGGCTTCAATCAAACTTCCAGGATCAGGCTCATCAAACAGAACCACATGGTCAATGCAGCCCAAAGCCGCCACCACACATGCCCTGTGATCCTCTTTGATGACAGGCCGCTTGTCACCTTTAATGCGTTTCACCGACTGATCTGAATTCAAACCCAGAATAAGAATTTGCCCATAGGTTGCAGCCAGGCTCAGATACTTGACATGGCCTGCATGAAGAATATCAAAACAACCATTGGTAAAAACAATTGTTTTGCCCGCCTGCTTATATTGAAAGGATAATTCTTTGATCCTGGAGCGGCTGACAATCTTATCCATATATATCGGTTCTCCGGTCTGTCATACAGGGAATTGAGCCCCTTGCTTTTTCCACCAGATCAAGATTGATCTGTGCCACATCAACGCCTTGTTTTTCTCCTGCGTTTGCCACCATGTTTCCCAGGGGATCAACAATCATGGACATTCCGGGAAAGACAAGAGAATCATCTGTTCCGGTCCGGTTGGAACCGATGACAAACAATTGATTTTCAATGGCCCTTGCCTTTATCAATACCTGCCAGTGATTCTCCCGGGGCCTGGGCCACTGGGCAGAAACCAGAATCATTTGAGCTCCCTGCAAAAACAACGATCTTGCCAGTTCAGGAAACCTTAAATCATAACAGATCATCAATCCCACCCTGCCAAAACCGGTATCCACAATACCAATATGATCTCCTGCAGCATAGTAGTGGTGTTCTCCTGTCAGCCTGAACAGATGAAGCTTTTGATAATTTTTCTTAACCGTTCCATCCATATCAATAAAGATCATGGTGTTGTAGATCTTTTTGCCCTTATCCACTGGCAGGCTGCCTGTAAGGGCCATGTGCTTTTCTTTTGCAAATTCTGAAAGCTGCTCAATGATTGCTTCAGTTTCCTTGGCATGCCGGCTCAAATTCTCATTGTCAAACGAACAGGAAAACATCTCAGGCAGGACAGCAAGGCTGACACCAACCACTGCCAGGCGTTCAAGATAGTTGAATAGGGTATCCATATTGGCCTGGATCTGCCCTTTTCGTACATCAAACTGAATCACACCGGCTTTAAATTGTTTCATGTCGATTCCTAGAGCATCCTTGACTGCTTTTTGTTTTAATCTTTGTTCTATATTGAATCCCATTGCAAATCAATGAGATTTTTTCCTGGTTCAATATTTTGAATATCATCTACCCGGCCGATAGAGAGTCACTCAAGCTCAAATCTGTCATATAAAACCTTTTCATTTAGGGTTCACTCAAGACCCCTGAAAAAAGAAAAATTCAACTCATTGCGCTGTTGACAAAAACAAACCATTTATCCTATGATCAGTTCATAAGATTTTGAATCCTTTCAGGGAGGTTCAAAAATGATTACCGGTTCGGCCAAAAGCGCTATCAGCCCTTCACAGAATCATATTTTTCCCTCCCGAATCATGAGGTTTTTGGGTATCAAACCAAAACATCCAGTCAACCGACATACCAACTTGCCCCTGCCGGTCCTCAGCCTTGTGTTCATTTGTGGGTTCACCCTTTTTTGGACTGCGCTGTCATTTTCTGCAGAACCCGTCCGCATCGGGGCAATTTTTTCTCAAACCGGAATTGCTGCAGCACACAATGAACCCCTGATTGCCATGGTTCAACTGGCTGTAGAAGATATCAACAATACCGGCGGCATCTTAAATCGCCAGATTGAGCTGATTTTACTGGATAACCAGAGCACGCCCATTGGCGCTGCCACAGCAGCCCAGAAAGCAGTTCAACTCAATGTAACCGCAGTCATCGGCGCCCATTGGAGTTCACACTCCCTGGCCATGGCCCCCATTTTACACAAAGCCCAAATCCCCATGATCAGCCCGGGATCCACAAACCCGGAGGTAACCAGAATCGGCGACTATATTTTCCGCGCCTGTTTTCTGGATTCGTTTCAGGGTATGGCCATGGCACGTTTTTCTTATCAGGACCTTGCTGCAAGAACCGCAGTTGTGGCCCAGAACATTGATGAGGACTACAGCCTCATGCTGGCCCAGTTTTTTAAAAAATCATTTGTCCAGATGGGAGGAAAGGTGATATTCGATGCTGAATATCGTGGCAAAGCTGTTAATTTTATCGATATCATTGAACAGGTTCAATCATTGAAACCAGATGTCATTTATATCCCCGGATACACCCGGGACAGCGGGTTGTTTATCAAACAGGCCCGGGACATGGGAATCAAGACTGCCTTTTTAGGCGGGGATGCCTGGGATGAGATCGAGTCCATTGCCGGTAACGCCATGAACGGCTGCTATCAATCAGCGCCCTGGCATCCTGAAGTTCCTTTTCCCAAAAGTCATTCTCTGCAAAAGCTTTTTCAATTAAAATATCATCATCCCATCACCAACATGAGCGCTCCTTTAGCCTATGATGCAGTCCACCTGCTGGTCAGTGCCATTCAAAGGGCCGGTTCAACCGACAGAACCGCAATCCGGGACGCACTGGCAAAAACCACAGCCTTTCAGGGGGCCACCGGAATCATCAGCTTTAATCAAAACGGAGATCCGAAAAACAAGGATATCATTATCCTTCGATTTATAAACAACAAGTCGGTCTATCACAAAACCATCACACCCGAATTTTAATTTATATAAAGTGCAACAGGTGAATAAAATGGCCATGGTTTTCAATAACAGCAAATTAAGACTGCCTGGTTTGCTTATTATAGTGATGATCCTATCCATTTTAATAGCAAAGCCAATGATCGCCCAGGCCTCTCTCGATTCAATCAACATTGCTGCTATTTTTGCATTGACCGGCCAGGGAGCCGACGGAAACAAGTCCTCGGTTCTGGGCACCCGTCTGGCAATCGAGGAAATCAATGCCCGGGGGGGCGTGCTGGGCCGCAATCTAAACCTTGTTGTGATAGACAACATGAGTACACCCATTGGATCAGATATTGCCGCCCGGAAAGCTGCAGGCCTTGGGGTCGCCGGTATTATCGGTGCCCAATGGAGTTCCCACTCCCTGGCCATTGCCCATATTGCCCAGAAAAATAAAATCCCCATGATTTCCAATTATTCAACCCATCCTGACCTGACAGCCATTGGAGACTATATTTTCAGGGTCTGCTATACAGACAATTTCCAGGGAAAGGTCATGTCGACTACTATGGCATTTTCCACGGCCGACACCTCGCCCGCATAGCGGCCGTGCACCGAATCATATTTCAAAAGGTGGGCCAACGTCTTGGCGTCGGTGAT
>JBDRPM010000145.1:0-28284 GCA_043827005.1 Pseudomonadota bacterium
TGCAGAACCGTTTATTTCACCACTGTTTACCCGATTGAGCCCATCATGGACAAAGCTGGATGTTGCTGCATTCGGACTGTTAAATGCAGGCTCATTTCGGTCTTCGCTGATAATGCGGCCGGCAGCATCTCTCTTGAAAACATACCCGGCAATTAATGACCCGTTCGATTCTTCATGGCGAAGACCGGCAATGTGTCCATCCACATCATACTCATATAAGGTGCGGGAACCATTGGGCAGATCCACCCGGATCAGCCTGCCCTTATGATAAGAATAAGTGGTGGTATTGTTCTGCCAGTCTTTGATAGTGGAAAGCTTGCCCATATTGTTGTAGTTGTAAGTCAGGGTTCGTCCACCTGGATAGGTTACGGTTTCCAGCTTCCCGCCTGCAGTATAATGATACGCCATGGTCAGGTTTTCCTGATTGGTAAACCCTATGGCGCGGCCCAGCTTGTCCCTGACCCACTTCAGTGTTCCCAGATCTCCGGTTATTGTGGCATATTGACCACTGTCATGGTAGGTGTAATGGGTGGTCAGGCCGGGACCGTCTGCTGAAATCAAACGATTCCCGCTGTCATATGCATAGTTGAAGACCTGGCCGCTGCGGTCTGTTGCCTGGCTGATTCTGGAAAGACCGTCGTACTGACAGGTTGCCTCCTGATTCAAGGGATCAGTGACTTTTTCCAACATCCGGCGAGTATTGTAGTCAAATGTCCAGGTATTGTCCAGGGCATCCCTGAATCCGGTCAGATTGTCTGCGGCATCATACACATATTTAAGGCTTCGTCCCCCAGGCAAATCGATTTGGGTCAGCCTTCCTGATTTATCAAAGGTATAATCTGAGTTACGCCCAAGCCGGTCAACTTGAGCAATCACCCGTCCCAAATCATCATAACTCAGGTGGGAAACTGCGCCGGAGGGCATGGTCATACCGATAAACTGATTCTTTTTGTCATAGACAAAGCTGGAGGTGTTTCCCATCTGATCTGTAAACCCGGTTTGGTTTCCTGCTGCGTCATAGGCATATAAAAGCTGGTTCCCGTCTGGAAAACGTCGCCGGTTTAATCGATTTGCAGCATCATATGTGTAGGAAACCGTAACGCCATCAGGATCAGTAATGGAAGAAGGTTTCCCGTTTTCATTATAGCTGAAACTGACGATTCGATTCTCCGGGTCACTGATGGAGGTCAATCGGTTATGGGGATCAAATGTGCAGGCGGTCACGGCTGACAGCGGCACAAAGGTCATCTTCAACAGGTTTGTGTCGTCATCATACTCATAAGTGGTATCCCGCCCCAGTGCATCAGTTTTGGTTTTCAGGAATCCGGCGGCATCATACACATAAGTTTCAGTGGTGGTTTCGTCGGGATACGAAATCTGGGTCAAACGACCTTCCGCATCATAAGCGTAAGTAAAGATGTGGCCGTCAGGATCGGTCAGGCCTGCCACCCGGCCTTGGGCAGTGTAGCTGAAAAGCCAGGTATTGTTCAGTTCATCACTTATGCTGGTGGGTTGACCCAAAGCATCGCAGATGATGGTGACCCTGTTGCCCAAAGGATCAGTGCTTTTTGTCAGATTGCCCTTTTCATCGTATTCCATTGTGGATATGTTCCCAAGAGGATCAATGGTGCTGACGGGTAAATTCATCGCATTGTACTGACGGGTGGTGGTGTGACCATTAGCATCGGTCATTTGGGTGACAAAACCACTGTCATTGAAGAACCGGGTTGTCGTACCGTTTCCTTTGTCCCGGCTGGTGGTTCGTCGTTCATTACCACTGTATGTGAATTGAGCGATATCTCCCCCACCATCCACCCGTTTGACCAGGGAAAAAGAAGCATTGAAATATTCGACTACCGGGTTGCCGGCCGGTGGTGTGATGGTCGTTTTATGAAAGTCATCTTCAAAGCTGTAAGCAAAGGTTGTGGTATTGCTGAATGCATCCTTTTGAGTGCTGATCCTGCCCTGATCGTCATACGTGTTGGTAAGGACAAGCTGACCCCTGCCATTGTGCTGGGTCAACAACCGGTGATGCGTATCATAGGTGAAGGCAGGACCTCGACCCAGGGCATCGGTGAAGGCTTTCAGATTGCCGGCTGTATCATACTTGAAATCAAAAAAGAGCAAGGGCCCGGCCAGTCGAGTGAGCCGGCCGTTTTCATAGGAAAGGGTAATGTTTCGCCCTGCTGAATCCGTTAGAGTGGTCAACACCCCATCGGTATAACTCAACGTTATGCTGTTGCCGTTGCGGTCACTGATCCGGCTCAAAAGGTGATCAGCATCAAAAAGATAGGTGATGCCGGAAACGGATGAAGCCATAAGACTGCCGTCATTGCCGGCACTTATGGATACATCGCTGATGCAGTAAACAGGTTGGTAAATACCATCTTTAAGTTGATAATATTCTTTGTGACCATCCCCCCAGCGAATGGTGATAAGACCGCTATCAGGGTTTTCGTCAAGAGCTGCAAAATAAGAATGAGTCCATCCAAAGCCCAATGATCCATCCTGATCCGAGGCCAGGGAATTGTAATGAATCGAAAAGAGCAAAGAAAGCCCGCGCCCAGGATAGTCAAGCAGGTTTTTGGACCAGACCAGATTTCCCGTGGCCGGGTCCACCGGGTCATGGACCTTGGTGCTGTTATTTCGTTCAGGTCCCAGGGTGCTGTCTGATTTAATTCCGCCGGCAATCACCGTGCTCACAGGATCGGATGCGATGGAATCATGAAGTGATGACTGCCCTGTTGCCTCGGCCGTGATGATATCATCGATATTAAGGTCTTTATTGACAACAACACCAACCTGAAAAAATTTGCTCTCACAGGCCGAAAGCGAGTCAAACGACCATATCAGAGTGTTCCCATGCATGGACGGATCATTAGAAGCTGAGACCAGTTGGGTTCCCAAAGGAACATTAAAGTTTACAGAAACGTTTGCCTGACTGATATCACCGGTTCGGGCGAAAATGGTGTAGGTCAGCATATCACCGGTCAGGGCACTGTTTTTGTCAACATCAAGAAAAATGTCAAATCCGTCATGATCAGCGGGTAACAAGGTTTCAATCATTTCCCCGGACCCGCCTGAAAGCCCGGTCAATCCAGGCTGTCCTTTGATACAATCATTGTTGTATCCCGGAAGTCCTGCGGCTCCCGCTTTTCCTGTGTCACCATCTGTCACATCAGGAGGATCATCATAAATAACTTCTTTGGCAATGATCCGAACCCTTCCGCCAGGCCCCGAGGTGCCGCCCTGGCCGCCATTGCCGCAGATGCCGTTTTTTTCAACACCATCATTATACGGATACCCATCAAAGAGTTCATCGCAGCTTCCCCCCTGTCCTCCGGCGCCACCGTTTCCGCCTTCCGCATCAACATAATCCAGGGTATTCAACCGAACAGCACGGATGGTAATATCCGCACCCCGGCCGCCCTGGCCGCCCCGGCCGCCATCCTGTCCGTCTGCGCCGTCAACACCAAAACAAGTCCCCCATCCGGCACCATCTCTTCCATTCTTGCCCCCCCGGCCGCCGTTGCCGCCATTGCCACCGTCACCATCCACGTAGACCACGCCGTCTATCTCACATCCAACAGAAAGGAAAAGAATGCCACCGTTTCCACCATTGCCGCCGGGTGCTGCCTTTGCACCGTCAATTCCGGGATAAGAGCTGCCACAGCACATACCATTTGTTCCATTATAGAAAAATCCCTGGTCATCAATGCCACCGACACCACCGTCTCCACCGCTGCCCCCGTTTCCGCCATTACCGCCTATCAAATTTAACCGCAAGTCCGGTTCTATATTCCGGGCAGAAATCGTCATATTGCCGGCATTTCCTCCTTGACCCGCAGAACCGGCTTCACCCGGTTTCCCCCCGGGAGATCCCTTTGCACAACTGGCACAGGATGTATCACGATCACAATTTGTTCTTCCGGAACTGAATCCGCCGTTCCCGCCGCTTCCGCCATTGCCGCCGGCTCCTCCCAGGTTGCTGACAGTCAATTTCGGTATATCGTCTGTATCTGTATTGGTATCATAAATTTTTCCCTCAACCATCAGTTTGAAATTGCCCCCGCTGCCACCGCTGCCGCCATTGCCGCCATCACCGCCGGGCAGGCCGATTCGATCGACCCAAGGCTCACCATGACTGCCAAGGCCGCCATTGCCGCCATTGCCGCCGGCCTGACCATTCAGGCGGATATTCACCTGGCCGCTGACAACCATATCACCACGGACTGTAATGGACAGATCACACCCTTTTTCTCCGGCTAACCCGGCCTGACCGCTTTCACCCTTTTCATATTTAGGATAGGTGCCGGCAGATCCATTTTCTCCGCTCTGGGCCTGGGTGTAAAGTTTTTCCCACTTGATAACGGCATTGTTCATGATACAGGCAATGGTGTCCGGCTCTTCATTTCCCGTAACCGTTATGCAAGTATTGCCGGTCAACACAACCTCGCCGTGGATCTGTATGGTTTCAAATGTGTATGTTCCGGCCATGGTAATGGATTCAGCCGGCCCGACGATCAGATCTGCCGCTGGAGAGTGAGAAGACACGACAATCGATAAAAAAACCATAAGAAAAGATAATATAACTACCCACTTTGTTCTCATAATATATCCTTAAACAGCGTAGTTATTTTAATAAAAAATGCCTGTTTACAAATCAGTTTCATTAAATTTATTATCAGGAGTTTATTTTTTGTCAACAATTTTGTACTGAATCACATGGTGAACCCGAATAGTTCCGCTTAAACGCAATTGGATCATGCGCCCAGAGCCGACGGGGCATTGACTTAAATATTGTGAACAATCAAGGGCATATCGTTTGTTCAAATACAGGATACGATATTACTGATTCTCAACCGATAGTCAATATATTGACCTATCAGACGCATGGCCTGGCTGCACGAATGATAGACAGGAATGCCCCGGGTTTGTAAATATGCATTAATGGGCAGGTGCGCATTTCCGGCATCATTAAACACCACAATGGGTTTGCTTGAAGTCCTCACCAGGTCAGGCAGACAGCTGACCACACTGTTTTTAGTGCACGCAAATCCTTTGGAATAACTCAGTGCGGGTTTATCCAGCGTACCTGGTGCAAGTGACCCCACGGACATGACAATAGCATCGATATTTTCATCTTCAATCATGGCTTTGAGAACGCCGATATAGACCTCATCTGTTGCACCGGGTGTCAGGTCCAGAGGATTGTTTATATCCATGATATCCGTCAGCCCACCGGCATCGAACAGGTTTAAAATGGCATGGATGGTTTTCTCCTTAAATTCGGACAGTTCAAGACAGGAATCGGCTGCCTGCAAAGAATCTGCAATACCAACGGTTTCGAATCCGGCCGGACTCATACCGGCAATCCGACGGCCAAGAACCTGTTTTTCATGAAGCACGGATGCCAGATTCATCAATCCTTGAAAATCGTCGTGGTTATCAGTGACCAGGGCACCGGCCTGGCTCAGACAGGATATGCAGACCATGTAGTCGCCTGCCACGCTTGCAGTATGCCCGGATGTGGCCTTTTTCCCTTCGGGTGTACGACCGGATTTATAAACAATCACTTGTTTTTTGTTCTCAATGGCACGACGAATACCCTGACAGGCGTGCAGGCCATCCAGATCGTTAAACCCTTCTGCATAAACACAGATCATCCCAAGATCCGGGGCATCTGCAAACCAGTTGATAAAATCCCCGATGGTCAGGTCCATCTGGTTCCCCACAGTGACGATATAGGCTGGATCTCCCAGAATCTGTTCGGTCATTCTGACCAGGGCAAAAGCTCCGGATTGACTGATCAGCGCTATTTTTGAAGGGGGCCGGTCTCTTCGTTTCGGCGCACAGGTTTCAGGCACAAAAAATGTATCCATTTGCCCGGGACGGCTGATAATCCCCAAGCAGTTTCCGCCCAGAAAAACCGGACCGGCGGAATCTTTCGCCTGGGCGTGATGAATCTTGTCGATTACCGTTCGAGCACGGTCCTTGGAATGTTGCGTCTCTCCCATTCCACCGGGAATCAAAATCACACTTCTGGCACACTGGTTGTCAATAATATCGTTGAGTAATTCCGGAACCTGGCCGGCTGACACAGCAACAACCAAAAGATCTACCGGCTTCAGCAAAGACAGGTTTGCCACACAGTCGATAGCATCAATGGTTTTGGCACTTGAAGAAACGATTTTCATTTTTTTTGGGTCAAAACCGGCTTTTTTTACATTATCAATGATATGGCGCCCAAAATTCATCTGGGTGGAACTGACCCCGATAATGGCAAAAGACTGAGGAAGGAGCAGATGGCTGATCTGTTTCATCCCCCTTGCAGTTTTGGGTGGTATGGCTGTTGAAAATCGACACAACCCGTCCAGGGGTACCATTTCATAATCCACAAGGGCAAATGGATTCACCTCAAGCTCATCAATCACATAGGGGGCATCCGGGTTAAGGTGTGAAAAGTAATTACCCACGGCAATAAAGGCGCCAAAGCATTCAATCAATTGTTCATCCGATACCAGCCGGGCATTTCCCCGGGTCAATCCAGCGCATTTTTCATAGGCAATGGTTGTTTTAAACAGTTCAAAAAAGGCCTCTCCATCCACCAGAACCGTGGATGCGGATACCACAGCCTGCCCCGGGCGGAATCGGCCTGCGTACAATTCCGTATCAATTCCCCCCAGCCCTGCGGTGATCACCATGCCCAGTTCCCGGGCCCACCGAAGACTGACCAGCAGTTCATTGCCCAATGCATCTGAATCCGGCGGCAGGTACTGGGCAACCAACACCCCCTGGATTCTTCTGCTGACCGCATCTTTCAATGCCTGGCCCGACAATCCATGATAAATATCCGGGGCCTGGTCCGGGTGGGCACAAACAAAATCTGAAAACCTGGCGCTGACTTCGTCCACCATGCGCCGACTGCCGCTGCGAACCTTGCCGGCCATTTTTGCCACCACCTTGACCCCGCCCATATCTGATTTGTGAACCACATCCTGGCTGGATATTTTCAATACCACCTTATCCCCGAGAAAGGAGGCCAGTGCCTCGCTGGTCAAGTGCTGATCCCGTGAAAACAAAAAGTATTCCGGAACAGATTCTGAGCCCAGCGCACTCAGCAAAGAGTAAGTTTCATGCTCGTACAACTGCTGACGACCATCTGCGCTGGCAACAGAAAAGATACGGGTCATTTCTTTAAAATCAATATATAACTGCATGATCTCCTCGAAAAATCATTGTTCTTTTGCAGCCACATGGGTCTGGTGAGCCAGCACAAGATTGATATCATTGTAGGAATAATCGCTGCCCAGTTCGTTTTTGATGGCTTTTATTTCGCTCCAGGCCTTGGAAAATTGTTTTGTCCGGGCAAGCTGCTCTTTGATGGCGTTCTGTTTTTCAAAAGAGATAAGTTTGTTGATGTCCAAATCCCCTTTTTCCACAAAAAAACACAGGTGGCCCAGGATGGTGTTTTCAACCAGGCTGCGTTCCCGGGCAATCTGAGCCGGGGTTAGCCCTTTGTTAAACAGATCAAAGCTGACCTGTTTGGTATCTGATCCAAAAGTCTTTTTTTCAGAAGGAACTTTTTTTACAGATGCTGCTTTGGGTTCGGGCAGGTTGACGGTTTCTATGCCCTGTTTTTTGCGATAGGCATTCACGATTTCCAGCAACTCTTCACCATATTTTTCCATGGTTTTTTTGCCCATGCCTTTGATCTTTTTCAGATCCGTCTCATTGTCGGGCAGGCAGACCACAATCTGGATCAATACTTTCTGGTGAAGGATCTGAAAATGAGCAACCCCTTGCGCCCTTGCTTTTTGAGAACGCCAGTCCCTGAGTGCCTGGAACAATTCAGGGTGGTCAATGTCTGACTGGGTATACTCGGGCATGGGGGATTTTTTTATGCTTCCCCCTGTTTTGGACGGGATGGCATCAATCTGGGCATTGGATACAGCCCGCAGATATCGGGAAGGCGAAAACCCATTTTCACAGCTTTGAATCCCGGCCTGCTTAATAACAATCTCCTGTTTCAAATTGTCCAGGGCATAGTTGATCTTTTTGCCCAGTTCCTTGTTGTCTGTTTCCACAACCATTTTCTGGACAAGGGTATCAAATGCCATGGAAAATTTATCCTGGAACCAGGCCGAGGCTTTGCTGACCCGTTCAACTATCTGGGGATCTTCTTCCGGCAGGGTTTGATTGGCAAACATGGCGTGCAGTTGGCGCTTGAATTTTTCGCTGATCAAAAAGATCTCTTTTTCAGCTGTCTCTTCCATATGATCGATATCAGTGCCACCTGATACCTGGATTATGCGTTTACTGCCCCGCAGCAGCCGCACAAGATACCCCAGACGGTTGTGCAGCAATTGAAAATCAAAGCAGTCTGAGAGCAGTTGCTGCTGAAACTGTATTCTGGCTGTTTCCAGCATTGATTCGCAGGGAGAATTTTCTCTGGCCTTTTCAACAAAATTGAGAATGGCATCATCAATCCGAATGCCATGGGACGGGACAGGTGAACTGAACACGATCCCTTCAAGGGTTTTACACCGGCTTAAGGCCACATACACCTGACCATGGGTAAAGGCGGCCCCGGCATCAATAACAGCCTTGTCAAAGGTCAACCCCTGACTTTTATGGATGGTGATGGCCCAGGCCAGTTTCAAGGGAAACTGTTTGAACTTGCCGATGACCTCCTCTTTAATCTCCTTGCTCTCAGGGTCCATGGTGTATTTGATATTGTCCCAGTCCACAGGCTTTACCAGGATTTCATCGGTCTCGCCCGGACAAACCACACTGATCGTATCAGAAGATACCATGTTCACTGTCCCGATTTTTCCATTGTAATATTGTTTATCCGGACTGGGGTCATTGCGCAGAAACATCACCTGGGCACCTTGCTTGAGTGCCAGAATTGCCGGGGTCGGGAAGGTGTGTTCAGGAAAATCCCCAGTCACTTTTGCGTTAAACTCAAACTGTTTTTCCGGCAGGGCGTTGAGCCTTTTCTGATTGATGGATTCAGCACTGTTGTTATGGGTGGTCAGTGTGATAAACCCCTGATCTTCTTTGGGCATATAATTTTGAATATATCGCTGGTTGAGTTCTGCAATGGCAGAATCATCCAGCCGGTTATCCCGCACCCGGTTCAACAGGTGGATAAACCGGGGATCTGACTGCCTGTAAATATGTTTAAGTTCAAGGGTTAACAATTTTGTCCGGCCAAGGGCCTGGCTGCTGAAAAAATAAACCGATTCATAATATTGCTGCAACAGTTGCCACTCATCCTTTTTGGCCACCGGCGGAAGCTGATGCAAATCACCGATCATGAGCAGTTGCACACCGCCAAAGGGTTGTTCGTTGCGGCGGTGACGTCTTAACACCGCATCCACGGCATCCAGAAGATCAGCCCGAACCATGCTGATTTCATCAATGACCAGCAGATCCAGACTTTTGATGATCTGTTGTTTTTCCTTGCTGAACCGAAACTGGCGCTGCCGATTGGCATCATATGCCTCGCTGCCCGGAATAAAGGGGCCAAAGGGCAATTGAAAAAAAGAATGCAGGGTAACGCCTCCGGCATTGATGGCCGCCACGCCAGTAGGCGCTGTGACAATCATGCGTTTGGCTGTATCTTTTTTCAGGCTGTGAAGAAAGGTTGTTTTGCCGGTACCAGCCTTGCCGGTTAAAAAAAGGTGACTGCCTGTGTTTTTAATAAACTCTTCGGCAAGTTTTAGTTCATAATTTTCAAAAATTTTGTCTGACATGTATTTTTCCCGTTATTATAACAAAACCAGCCAGATAAAATGATCACACATTTCAACATTCATCTAAACTCTCCTCCCAGTTCAGCTTCAATCTCTTCCACTGTTGGCAGACTGGATTTGAGGTTTTCCGGCAGGGCACGAGTCAACTCATAATCGGAAATGCCAATTGGTTTGTGAATATCTCGCAAGGCATATTCGGCCAGAAGACGATCCTTAGTCTGACAGAGAATCAGGCCGATGGTTGATTGATCAATCTCCATTTTAAGTTGATCATCCACTACTGAGCAGTAAAAATTCATTTTGCCTGCGTATTCCGGTTTAAAATCCCCTTTCTTGAGTTCAACAACAATAAAGCAGCGCAACTTAAGATGGTAGAAAAGCAGATCAATATAAAAATCCCTGTCGCTCACTTCGATATGATACTGACGTCCGACAAAGGCAAAACCAGATCCCAATTCCATCAGAAACTTTTCCAGGTGCCGAACCAATCCGATCTCCAGCTCCCGCTCATGAAAAGGCTCTTCAAGGGTCAAAAAATCGAACAGATAGGGATCCTTGAGCAACTGACGGGCAATCTGTGATTGCGGTGCAGGAAGACGGACGGAAAAATTGCTGACTGCCTGACCCTGTCGATCATGGGCCTCACCTTTAATCATCGTTACCAGAGTCTCTCTGCTCCATCCCTGCTCGATGATCTGGTTCATGTACCATAGGCGGACAGACAGGTCTTTGACCTTTTCCATTAAAAGGATATTATGCCCCCAGGGAATTTGACCAACTATCTGTTGGCAAATTGCAATATCCTTTATTTCAGGCTTTTGTGCCACAACCTGAGGTGTTTTTTCCATTCTTTTATCAATAGTATCCAATTTTGCAACAGACTGTTGCAAAATTGAAAAAGTTCCGTATTCACGGGCGAAACGAATCATATATCCGATATTTCGCTCGGAAAACCCTTTTACATCGGGAAGCTCGTTTTTTAGATCAGCCGCAAGCCGCGGGATGATCCCGGCACCCCACCCTTCCATCTGCTGGCGCTTGTGAATCATCTGACCGATATCCCAATACATGGCGATCATCTCGGTATTGGCGGAAAAAACTGCGCTGGCCTGGGCATGTCGAACCCGGGTCTTGATCTCTGATAAGAGCCTGCTGTAAAAAGCCAGATCAGAACTCATAGCTGGGCTCCCTTAACATCCTTATGGATAGTCTTTGCTGGTTTATTGTTTTCAGCCATAAATCGTATAGTTCCAGCCTTAATGTCCACTCCAAGATAATCCACAATGCTCAAGGCAGCCTTTCTTCCCTGGGCAATGGCAGTGACAACCAGATCTGATCCCTGCACGGCATCGCCTCCGGCAAACACTTTTTTGTGACTGGTCTGAAAGGGAAATTGACCCTGATCAGACACATCAATCAAGTTCTTTGGGGTCAACTTGATCTTATTTGTCTTTAACCAGGACGGCGGACTGGGCGTAAACCCGAATGCCATGATCACGGCATCGGCTGTGAGCGTTGTTTCTGATCCAGGTATGACTTCAGGTCGACGGCGGCCTTGTTCATCCGGTTCACCCAGACGGGTTGACACCAGTTTTACCCCGGATACCCGGCCATCTTTGCCAGTGATCAAGCCAGTGGGTTGAACATTAAAACAGAACCGAACCCCTTCATCCCTTGCATTGATTACCTCTTTGGCAGAGCCTGGCATATTGTCTTTATCCCGTCGATAGGCGCAGATCACCTCAGAGGCTCCCTGGCGGATGGCCGTGCGCAGACAGTCCATGGCCGTGTCCCCCCCGCCCAGAACCACCACCCGTTTTTCGTTCAAATCAATATAAGGGTAATACTGGCGTTTGATTTTCATCAGATAATCCGTATTGGCAATCAGATACGGCAGGGCATCATATACACCCGGGGCATCCTCATTTTCAAGACCGGCCCGGATATTGCCATAGGTTCCCACGGCCACAAACAGGGCATCATACTCGTTGAGAAGCGTTTTAAAAGAGATGTCCTTTCCAATATCAACCCCCAGTTGAAACTCAATGCCCATGCGGGTAAAAATCTTCTGCCGTGTTTCCATAACCTTTTTTTCAAGTTTAAAGGCGGGGATGCCAAAGGTTAAGAGCCCGCCTATTTCAGGATGGCGATCATACACCACCGGGGTAACCCCGTTGCGGATCAGAACATCAGCGCAGGCAAGACCGGCCGGACCAGCGCCGATCACCCCGACCTTTTTATTGGTTTTGACCACCTTTGATAAATCCGGGCACCATCCCATTTCAAATGCGGTATCCACAATATACTTTTCAATACTGCCGATGGTCACAGCACCAAATCCGGTATTCAAGGTACAGGCCCCTTCACACAGCCTGTCCTGGGGACAGACCCGGCCGCAGATTTCCGGCAGGCTGTTGGTCTGATGACAAAGTTCTGCCGCCTCGATGATTTTACCCTCCCAGGCCAGCTTGAGCCAGTCCGGAATATAATTATGCACCGGGCACTTCCATTCGCAATAGGGATTGCCGCAATCCAGGCACCGGTCCGACTGCATCCGGACCTGGGACTTTTGAAAGGCATCATAAATTTCCACAAACATATGCTTGCGCAGCTGGATCGTTTTTTTCTTTGGATCCACCCGATCCACTTCAATGAACTGATATATATTCCGGGTCATGATATAAATTCCTATTGAACCACAGCCAGGGTCTCTTGAGGAGAAGTCCCCTGATGGCCGAGCAATGTTGAAATATCGGTTGTCTTTGGCTTGATCAGTTTAAACAGGACAACATATTCTTCAAACCCGGCCAGAATTCTTTCCGCACGGTGGCTGCCGGTTTCATCATAGTGTTCACTGATAATCCCCCGCAAATGTTCCTGGAGTACGGGCCGGTCTTCAAGACTGACCACATCCACCAGTTCCGGATTTGTGCGTTGAGAAACCCACTTGTTTTCATCCAGAACATAAGCAAAGCCACCAGTCATGCCAGCCCCGAAATTCACGCCGATGGGACCCAGAATGGTGACCATTCCGCCGGTCATGTATTCACAGCCATTGTCACCAATGCCTTCCACCACAGCCCGGGCCCCGGAGTTTCTCACACCAAACCGTTCACCAGCCAATCCAGCCGCGTATAGTCTTCCACCGGTAGCACCGTACAGACAGGTGTTGCCGATAATGACGGCTTCATGGGATTTATAGGCTACCCCCAGGGGCGGATGGACCACCAGTTTGCCGCCGGCCATGCCCTTGCCCACATAATCATTGGCATCCCCGGCCAGGATCATGTTCAGCCCGCCGCAATTCCAGGCACCAAAACTCTGGCCGGCACTGCCATCAAAATAAAGGGTAACCGGCGTATTTTCCATTCCGCTATTTCCGTATTGCCGGGCAATTATTCCTGAAAGCAATGCCCCCACAGACCGGTCTGTATTCTGGATATGGAATCGCCCTTCCCCGCCCTGCCTGTTGTTTACCCCGGATTCGAACCTGTCTTTTAATACCAGATTCAATCTGCCCGGATCCTTTGGTATGTTTTTCTGCGTGAAATACAGGGCACTGCCAGGATGGGATTTTGGACTGTACAAAATATCGGACAATTGCAGCTTTTGTTGTCTGGATGTGGTGCCTTCCAGAACCTTTAGCAAATCAGTTCTGCCAATCAAATCAGTCAGGTGGGTGATCCCCAGTTGGGCCATAAGTTCCCTTGTTTCGTCCACCAGAAAGGTAAAATATCGAATCACCTGATCCGGCAATCCTTTAAAGTGAAGATCTCTTAAGGTTTTATCCTGGGTGGCCACACCAGTGGCACAATTGTTCAGATGACAGATCCGCAAAAACTTACACCCCAGGGAGATCAACGGACCCGTACCAAAACCAAAGCTTTCCGCCCCTAAAATTGCTGCTTTGATAATATCCAGGCCGGTTTTCAACCCTCCATCCACCTGCAGCCGAACCTTGTGCCGAAGCCCGTTTTCCACCAACGCCTGCTGGGTTTCTGCAAGACCCAGTTCCCAGGGGCTGCCTGCATATTTAACACTGGTCAAGGGGCTGGCTCCGGTGCCGCCGTCATACCCTGAAATGGTAATCAGATCGGCATAAGCCTTGGCAACACCCGTGGCAATGGTTCCAACGCCCGGTTCAGACACCAGTTTGACACTGATCAGGGCATTGGGGTTGACCTGTTTGAGATCAAAAATCAACTGGGCCAGGTCCTCAATGGAATAGATATCATGATGGGGCGGCGGTGATATCAGGGTCACACCGGGTGTGGCATACCGGAGCGCTGCAATCTGGGCCGTCACTTTGTGGCCCGGCAATTGCCCGCCTTCGCCGGGTTTTGCTCCCTGGGCCATCTTGATCTGGAGCACCTGGGCATTAATCAGGTAGGACGGGGTCACCCCAAAACGACCGGAAGCCACCTGTTTGATTTTCGACTCCCGTTCGGTATTGAAGCGGACCGGATCTTCGCCCCCTTCCCCGGAATTTGAAAACCCGCCCAGCCGGTTCATGGCAATGGCAAGCGCCTCGTGGGCTTCCTGGCTTAACGCGCCAATGGACATGGCCGCAGAATCAAACCGTTTGAAAAAATGACTTTCAGGCTCCACCTGTTCTATGGGAATGGCCTTTTTAGATTTTTTAAGCATCAACAGATCACGAAGATGGGCCACAGGCCGGTTGTTAACAGTATCGGCATATAAACGATAAGCATTCACATCATTAGCGGTAACCGCTTTTTGCAGGGTCTGGACAACATCCGGGTTATAGGCATGGTATTCATGCCCGTGAATATACCGGAACAACCCGCCCCGGGAAACCGGCTGGTCAGGCCGATTCCAGGCCAGGTTGGACAGGGTCTGTTGATCCTGCTGAAAGTCGATAAAATCTGCACCCTGAATCCGGTTGGCAATGCCTTTAAAACAAAGCGCAACCACGGTGTTGGCCAATCCAAGGGCTTCAAACAATTGAGAGCACCGGTAAGAGGCAATGGTGGAAATCCCCATCTTGGACAAAATTTTTAACAAGCCTTTGTTAATCCCTTTTCGATAATTTAAAACTGCCTGTCCATATGAAACATCCAGACAATTGCTCGCCTCAAGATGGGCCAGGGTGTCATAGGCAAGATAGGGGAAAACAGCTGTGGCACCTACCCCCAGAAGAACAGCGAAATGATGGGGATCACGCACACTGGCGGTTTCAACAATGATATTGGCATCACACCTGAAATTGTTCTCCACCAGGGCATGCTGAACCGCTCCCACGGCCATGGCCGCCGGAATGGGAAGACTTGCTGGTGAAACGTTTCGATCTGACAGAACCACAAGAACGGTCTTGTTTTTAACCTGTTCAAGGGCCTGGGCACAAAGATGTTTAATTGCCTGCTCAAGACCGACAGATGGGTCATAATTTAAATCCAGAACCGCATGCTTATAATATTGGGGGTCCAAAGACAATAATTGATCAAAATCCGACCGCACCAGCACTGGCGATTGAAAAGACACCCGCCAGGCATGGCCCAGGGTTTCATTGAACACATTCTGTTCCCGGCCGATGCAGGTGGCCAGACTCATCACATGGCGCTCCCGCAACGGATCAATAGGAGGATTGGTCACCTGGGCAAACATCTGACGGAAATAATCAAAAACACTGCGGATCTGAGTGGACAGGACCGCCATGGGTGCATCATCGCCCATGGAGGTGACCGCTTCCTGCCCGGAATTCCCCAACACCCGGACAACCGCCTGGATTTCTTCATTGGTACAGCCGAATATCTTATGATACCGGCGCAAACCATCATCATCCAGTTTCCGGCCCGATATCAGGTTGGGATCATCTGCCTTTGCATCTGTTAAAAACCGACAGCACTTGCTCATCCATTCCTTATAGGGATGCCGAAATTTGAGTTCCTGATCGATCTGCCAGGATGTCCAGCGTTTTCCGGTGAGGGTATCAATCACCAAAAGCTCTCCCGGACTGACCCGGCCCTTTTCAACAACTTCGTCAGGCTCATAATCCCAGATCCCCACTTCTGATGCCAGGGTGATCCATCTGTTTGTGGTCACCACATACCGTGCAGGCCGCAGGCCGTTCCTGTCCAGCCCGCAGGCGGCAAACCGGCCATCGCTCATGACAATACCGGCAGGTCCGTCCCAGGGTTCCATGTGCATGGAGTTAAAATCATAAAATGCCTTAAGGTCCTCATCCATGTCCGGATGGTTCTGCCAGGCTGGTGGAATGAGCAGCCTGAACGCCCTGAACAGATCCATGCCGCCAGCCAGAAACAATTCCAGCATATTATCCAGGGCAGATGAATCTGACCCGGATTCATTGACAAAGGGTGCAGCCTCGGCCATGTCCGGCAGCAAAGGTGAATTTAATTTATACGCCCGTGCCCTTGCCCATTGCCGGTTACCGGTAATGGTGTTGAGTTCGCCGTTATGCGCAAGATATCGAAAGGGTTGAGCAAGACTCCATTTAGGAAGCGTGTTGGTGGAAAACCGCTGGTGAAACAGACAGATGGCAGATTCCATGCGCAAATCAGCCAGATCCGTAAAAAACAATGCCAGATCTTTGGGACGGCACAACCCTTTATAAACCACCACCCGGTTTGAAAAACTGGCCACATAAAACTCAGGGTCATGGGCCATCTGCTTTTCAATTCGGCGGCGGACAATATACAGCCGACGTTCCAGGTCCATGGAGCCCCAGCCAAAAGGGGCATTAATGAACACCTGAAAAATAGAAGGTAGCGTTTTTTTTGCCAGATTTCCAAGCACTTCCGGATTTACTGGCAACTTTCGCCACCCGGCCACAATCAGAGTCTCTCTTGACAGCTCTTTTTTGACCAGATCCTTTGCTTTTTGCTGCTTTTCAGAATCCTGGCTTAAAAACAATACCCCCACCCCGTACCGGTTGCCCAGGCGCCATCCTTTTTCTCTGGCAATCTGCTGAAAAAATGAATCTGGTTTTTGCAATAAAAGACCGCACCCGTCCCCGGTTTTACCGTCTGCCCCAATGGCACCGCGATGCGCCATGCGGGCAAGGGATGAAATCGCTGTCCTGACAAGCTTATGACTGGCTTTGCCTTCCAGGTGGGCGATCAGACCAAACCCGCAATTGTCTTTATCCATCTTTTCATGATACAGGGCCATGACGAATCTCCGTGATAGATAGGATTTTTTTCTTTAATTAAACTTTTGAATAATATACCTTAATTCGGATTATATTCATAAATAAAAATTTGGGATGCACAATATAGATACGTTGTGATACTATTTTAATCTTTATAATTCAACAGGAAAGGAAACTCTCCCTGATATGGAAGATTTTGAAACCCTTCTTAACGGATCGGCAAAAGCACACGGCCATCTATGTCCCGGCCAGGTGGTGGGGGTGCGCATGGCCATGCTGGGCTGTGAATTGATCGGACTGGATCAGCCAAAAGAACTTCCACAGATCAAACAACTCATTGTTTACATCGAAATGGACCGATGCGCCACAGATGCCATTTCATTTGTAACCGGGGTTAAGCTGGGTCGTCGGTCCTTAAAATTTGTGGATAACGGGATTATGGCGGCCACCTTTGTCAATCTTGAAACCAATAAGGCTTTCAGAATTGTTTCCACGGAAGAATCAAGGGACCTGGCTGCGCTTTATGCACCCGGTATTCCGGATAAAAGAGAGCAGCAGCTTGAAGGATATAAAAAAATGGATCTTACAAAGCTGTTTACCGTACAAGAAGTCAAAGTGGATGTTCCGGCCTGTGACATGCCCGGCCCCACAAGATTTAAAGCTGTTTGTGCAAGATGCAAAACCGTTATTCGGGACAAACGTGAGGTCTTAAAAAACAATGAAATCCTCTGTCGGCCCTGTGCATTTGGCACCTATTATCAAACAGTTGAAAAGGAATAAAAAATGTGCAAAAAGACTGTGCCGATATTGTTTAAAACCATCCCTGTTCAAGATGCTGTAGGCACAACCCTGGCCCATGATATAACCCAGATTATTCCGGGAAAGTCCAAAGGCGCAGCCTTTAAAAAAGGACATACAGTTCAAGCCGAAGATGTCTGCCGGTTGATGAAAATGGGCAAAAACAATCTATATGTTCTTGATTTAAAGGAGAACCAGATTCATGAAGATGATGCTGTTTTTCAACTGGCCTCTGCCCTGTCCGGACCCGGAGTAACCTTTTCCGGCTCTCCGAAAGAAGGCAAGCTTGAACTGAAGGCTGACTATCCCGGCCTGTTTAAAGTCAACATTGAGGCTTTGACTGACTTTAACATGATTGAAGATGTCATGTGCGCCTCCATCCATAATAATGTGAGCGTTGTCAAGAATCAAAGTCTTGCCGGAACCCGTGCCATCCCTTTGGTCATTGAAAAAGCAGAGCTTGACAAGGCTGTGGATCTTGCCGAAAAAAACTACCCGATCTTTAGTGTGAAAGCCTTTAATTCTCTTAAAATCCGTCTGATCATCACCGGCAATGAAGTCTATCAGGGTCTGATTAAAGACCGGTTCAAAGAAATTGTTGAAAAAAAGGCAACTGCCCTTGGCGCAACCATAGAAGAGTGTATCATTTTACCGGATGACAGAACACTGATTACCCAGCAGATTCAATCCTATCTTAAAAAAGATACCGACCTGATCATTACCACCGGCGGCATGTCCGTGGATCCTGATGATGTCACAAGGGCAGCCATTGAAGATTCAGGATTTGAACAGGTCCATTATTCCTCGGCTGTCCTGCCCGGCGCCATGTTTCTTTTGGGATATACGGATAAAACCATGATTATGGGTGTGCCAGCCTGTGGCCTCTACCATCAGATCACAATTTTTGATTTGATTCTTCCAAGACTTGCAGCCGGAGAACGACCGGGGAAACGTGATCTTGCAAAACTGTGCCATGGCGGCCTGTGCCACAATTGCAAGCCCTGCACCTTTCCTGTCTGCCCGTTTGGAAAATCAGGATGATGCGCCCCAAGCATATGTCGAATTTTCACAACACAGCCACACAGGATGAATCAGCTTTTAACAATGTTAAATTATTTTTGAGTGTGCACTGACTGCCGGCAATGGGTTTCCCTGGTAAAAAACAAGACAACAACAGACAGGCATATCCATACCATCATGGGAATAAAGCCGCTTTGATAGGCATCCAGAGAATAAACCCTTACACCATTTTCCAGCCCGCCTTCCCAGTGATTATCCAGAATTTTGCCCACAATGGGTTGAAGCAGGGTCGGTCCCATCATGATGCCCATGTTGGTCAATCCACAAACGGTTCCGGACAGATGTCTTGGAACGGATTCTGAAACAAAGGAGAAGCTGACAATCATGCAGCCTGAAAAAAAACCGGTCGTCAAAAGTACGGCCATAAATTGATAAAAAGAAACATTTTCCCTGAACAGAATCAATGACCATCCAATGGCAACAATGGTGCAGGCGGCAATATAAAGCGGCTTTCGTTTTCCCATCCTGTCGGACAGCCAGCCGAAAAATGGTCCGCCCGTTGCCCAGCCGATAAGCAGGCAGGATGCAAGCATGGATGCCCTGGCAGGGCTGAAGTGATGATGAGAAATCAGGTAAGGCACTCCCCACAGTCCGGAAAAGGCAAGAATGCACCCAACAATTCCTCCGGGGATAAAAAACAGCAGCCAGGTGTTGCGATATTTTAACACCTGAAAAAGACTTTGCCATACGCTGCCCATGGACAATGGGGCCGGCGGGATCTGTTCCATAAAGCCAGGATATCCTTTTTCCTGGGGCCAGTCTCGGACAACGACCCAGATCAGAGCCCCCAGTAAAAGGGTCATTGCCCCGGTCACACAAAGAACCCAGCGCCAGTTGAACATATCCATTAAATACCGCAGCGGAGGTCCGGCTGTAATGGCACCAATCAGTCCAATGGACAGGGCATTGCCAGCCACAAAGGTATAAAAATTTTTCGGAAACCAGGTAGAGGACAATTTGAGCACACCCACAAACGCTACTGCCACAGACCCGCCAATCAAAAACCGGCCCAGCCCTGCCCCGACAAATCCCGGAGAAAGCGCAAAAAGAAGGGTTCCCACACCTGCCACAACACAACCGGCAGTCAAAAGTTTTCGAGGGCCAAGCGTATCTGCCAGGATCCCCGTGGGAATCTGCATGGCTACATATGAATAAAAATAAAGACCGGATAATTGACCCAGGCCGGACGCTGTAATGTCATATGCCTGCATCAATTCCTGGGTCATGACACCAGGAGCAACTCTTTGAAAAAAAGCAACCAGATAAAACAATGCGCCCAGGCCCCAGACGATCCAGGCCAGTGCCATGGGTGGCCCGGTCAATTTATCAGTATTCATTTATGTATGTGGCTCTCCATGTTTAAAAGATTTAAAGGTAAGTTTAATAAGATAAGAAAAGGGGTGTTGTCAAGAAAAGGTTAAAAAATGCCTGATGGTGTGAAAGGGTACCAGGATTCTTCTGTTGTTTTCCAATGATACCCAGAGATGTTTTTCAATCATATAACAATTGGGGTACAAAATTATCATCATTGCTTTCTGTCAATCCAATTATCCAGGCAAGCTGATTTTAAAACAAGTACCCTGGTTTTTCACGCTTTGGACGACAATGGTTCCCTGGTGGTATTGGACAATGTGCTTGACAATGGCCAGACCCAATCCGGTTCCGCCCTCATGACGGCTTCGGGACTTGTCCACCCGATAAAAACGGTTAAAAATTTTGGGCAGGTGGTCCTGGTCAATACCACAGCCCTGATCCTGGATAACAATATTGATCCTGTTTTCTTTTAACCTCGCACTGATCATAATATGGGAATTTTGGGGGCTGTACTTTACAGCATTATCCACAAGATTGATCATGGCCTGTTCCATAAGGCCTGGGTCCACTTTCACGATCAACTCTTCCGGGCAGTCAATAGATACCTGGATTTGCTTTTCACTGATACCGGATTGACACATATGGATTGCGGCCTGGAGCAGGGCATGCAGGGGCTGCTGCTCAAACCGGATACCGGTCCCTTCCAGCCGCTCCAGCCTTGACAGGGCCAGAAGATCATTGATCAAATCAATCATCCGGTTCACATTTTTATCAATAATGTTTAAAAAATATTCACTTTGTTTTGTGTCCTTTGAAACAAGCATCTCCTGGAGGGTTTCAATAAACCCTTTGATGGTGGTCAACGGAGTTTTTAATTCATGGGAGACATTGGCAGCAAAATCCTTGTGCATGGTTTCAAGCCGTCTGATCCGTGTGATATCGTGAAACATGATCAAAGTCCCCATCCGCTGGCGGTTTGTATCATACAGCGCTGTGGAGTGAATATTTAAGACCAGGGATTCTTTTTCTTTGAGGATAATATCATCTTCCACAGGCTCATGAGTGGCCAGTGCCCGCTGAATAAACGACTGGAATTCAACATTCCTGGCTACTTCCAGAATATACCGGGTTTTTAATTGAGCAGCCGGAAAATCAAATATCTTTGCAGCTGCTGAATTCACTGTAATGATCCGCTCATCCTTGTCAATGGCGATCACCCCTTCGAGCATACTGCCATGAACCGCTTCAAGTTCCATGCTCCGGTGTTTGAAAGCCTTGATTTTCTCATCCAGGTTTTCTGCCATCTGATTCATGGTGACAGCCAGTTCAGAGAGTTCTTCAGAGGACGGTACTGCGAGCCGGACGTCCAGTTTCCCATTGGCAAACTGGGCTGCTCCTTTTTTCATCTCCTCAATGGGACGGGTAATCCGCCGGGTGACATAAAGGCTTACGATGGCTGCGGCCAGAGTCGTCATCACCAGAACCAGAAAAATATTATTCCGAATGGTTTTAATGTTCTGATCAATGGCCCGGATAGAAACAGCGGTCCTGATAACCCCAATGGGGGTGTTGTTGTCCAGCACCGGGAGTGCCACATACATCATATTTTTATCCAGAGTGGCGCTGTATCGGATGGAAATCCCTTTTATTTTTTTCAGAGCCTGGTTTATTTCAGGCCGCTGCATATGGTTTTCCATCACCTGGATATCCCCAAAAGAATCCCCTACCACAACACCGGAAGGAAGCACCACCGTTACCCGGGTGCCGGTTTCTTTGCCAATCTCTTTGCATTGCTGATCAATCCTGAGCATCTGGTCAGGCTGGATTATCTGATCAGAATTTGATTTCAGGATATCAATAAATTTATTCTGCAGTATTTTGGTCCGGATGGTCAGTTCTTTGTCCAGGTTATCCAGGAAAACAGTCTTGATATGGCTTGTGGAATAAAGGGTTACTGCGGTCAAGGATAGCAGAGTGATGATCAAAAATGACGGAAAAATCTGCCAGATCAATTTTCTTTTGGTGTTCATATTATTCCTTAAACCGATACCCTACACCCCTGACGGTTTCAATCATGGCGGCATGAGCTTTTAATTTTTTGCGCAACCCCACAATGATGACATCCACGCTTCTTTCAGTCACAGCATAATTTTCACCATGAATCACATCCACAATCTGACCTCTGGTAAACACCCAGCCTTTTTTATCAGCCAGAAAAGACAGCAGCTCAAACTCGGATACGGTTAAATCCAGTTTTTCTCCTTGAATCGTGACCTGGTGTCTGGCCCGGTCAATGATCATATCCCCTTCCTGCCTGATACTGCCGACTGGATCATCCTCTTTTTTGCGCCGTCGTAATATGGATCGAATTCGGGCAACCAATACCTTGGGGCTGAACGGTTTTGAAATATAATCATTGGCTCCCAGCTCAAGCCCGGTCACCACATCAGATTCTTCTCCCTTTGCTGTGAGCATGACAATGGGCAGATCAAAGGTTGCCTCGTTATTTCTCAGATACCGGGTCACTTCAAGCCCGTCAATCCCGGGCAGCATCAGATCAAGGATCATCAGATCAGGAGAGGATTGTTTGGCAATCTGGATGGCTTTTTCTCCCGTCTGTGCCGTCAGCACCATATATCCTTCATTTTTCAGGTTATACTTGATCAGTTCAATGATATCTTCTTCGTCATCCACTATCAAAATGGTTTCTTTAGACATTTTTTTCTTCCTGAAAGCTTTGAATTATATTTATTAACCATTGTATAAGTTGCCGGGGATTTGTCAATTTCAATATCTTTGTTTTAAAACCGGCTGACTGCTTTTTCACCATTTTACCGCCAACGGATTAAAGGCCCACTCAAAAATAACTCGACCCCCAAAATTGGTAATTTATTTTTGAGTGACCCCTAAGTATGTCGGATAATCGCTCCCTCAATCAGATAGATCACCTCTTCAGCAATGTTGGTGGTATGATCCCCCACCCGTTCAATGTGCCTGGATATCAGATACATATTGATAATTTCACTCACCATTGAGGGATCTTTTTGAATGTCTTTTTTCATGGCCTCGTAGGCATCATTTCTCATGCTATTGACCTGTTCATCCATCTCTCTGACATCATAGGCCATATCCACATCCATGCGAACCAGGGAATCCAGGCTCATTTTCAACATTTTTGATGCGGTTTGCGCCATACGGTTGTAATCATATTTAAATTTGCCCGGATCATTGGCGCTGACTTTATACCGTTTGGCAATATTGACTGCGTAATCGGCAATCCGTTCCAGATCATTGTTTATTTTAATAACCGCAACCAGAAATCGCAAATCCGTTGCAACGGGCTGATGCAGTGCAAGAATTTTTAAGCACTCTTCTTCCACCTCAATTTCACGCTCATCAATCTGAAAATCAGAATCAATGATATCCTGAGCCAGTTTCAGGTCCTCGGTTTTGACCGCCAGAATCGCCTGGCGGAATCGATCTTCCACCATGGCCCCAAGGGACAGGATCTCTCGTTTAATCTTCTCTATTTCTCTTTGTAAATGGCCTGGCATGTTTTCTCCTCAACCAAATCTTCCGGTAATATAATCTTCTGTTTGTTTTAGTCCTGGTTTTGTAAACAGGGTATCTGTATCATTGACTTCAATGAGCCTGCCCATATAAAAAAAAGCGGTCCGGTCAGAAACCCGGGCAGCCTGCTGCATGTTATGGGTTACAATAATGATGGTCAGCCTGCTTGAAAGTTCACAAATCAATTCCTCAATTTTCTGGGTGGCAATGGGATCAAGGGCTGAAGCAGGTTCATCCATCAACAAAACATCAGGATCAACCGCCAATGCCCTGGCAATACACAACCGCTGCTGTTGTCCGCCGGACAGGCCAAGAGCGGATTCATTGAGTCTGTCTTTTACTTCATCCCAGATTGCCGCTTGTTTCAAACTTTTTTCAACAATCCGGGTCATCTCCCCTTTATCTTTCAAACCATTGACTTTCAACCCATAGGCAACATTTTCAAAAATTGATTTTGGAAAGGGATTGGGTTTTTGAAACACCATGCCCACTCGTCGTCTCAGGGTTACAACATCTAAGGACCGATCGTAAATATCCTCATTATCCAGCATCACCCGGCCTTCGACCCGGATACCGGGAATCAGATCATTCATCCGGTTAAGGCATCTAAGATAGGTACTCTTTCCGCAGCCGGATGGCCCGATAAGCGCGGTTACCTTATTTTGTTCAAATTCAATGGAAATATCATGCAGGGCCTGAAAAGTATGATAATAAAAATTCAGGTCCCGGGAATGCATTTTAATCTGGTGTTCCATACGGTTAAGTCCTTAACTTCTTTCTCATTTTTGCCCGCAACACAATGGCGGCAAAGTTCATTCCAAATATCAGCGCAATCAGAACCAGGGCTGTACCATATTGAAGATGCCGAGTGGCCTCAATGTTTGTCCCGGCAGTGGCCAGCACATAAACATGATAGGGCAGAGCCATGACCTCATCCAGTATGGACGAGGGAAGGTCTGGCGTAAAAAAAACAGCCCCGGTATACATAATGGGTGCTGTTTCCCCGGCAGCCCGGCTCAATCCCAGTATGGAACCTGTAATAATCCCGGGAAATGCTGCCGGCAGAACCACCCTTTGAATGGTCTGCCACTTGGTGGCGCCCATGGCAAGGGATGCTTCCCGGTAAGTTTTGGGAACCGATTTTAATGCTTCTTCAGACGCTCCGATTATCACCGGCAATGTCATAATACCCAGGGTCAGTCCGCCTGCGGCAATCGAAACCCCCATTTTCAAAACAATACAGAAAAAAGCCAGCCCGAACAACCCGAAAACAATTGACGGCACGCCCGCCAGATTATTAATCCCCAGACGGATCAGCCGCACAATCTTACCCTGGGTGGCATATTCATTTAAATAGATGGCTGATGCCAGCCCGATGGGCAAGGCAACCAGAATGGTCACCATGCATAAAGAAACCGTTCCCACAATACAGGGCAGAATCCCGCCGGCAGTCATGGAATCTCTGGGCGCCTGGGTTAAGAACTCCCAGGAGATTGCCCGCCAGCCGCGGGATAGCATAAAATAGACAATAATCGCCAATGCCAGGCCATTGAGCAGGGCAGCCATCCGTAAACCCATAAAAAATAGTTTTTGGGTCACTAAGCGTTTTTTAATCATTATAACGAAGCCTCCCCCACCTGCCTGAACCGATAGGAAATATAATCTGCCAGCAGGTTGAACAAAAAGGTGAAGACAAACAGGACAATACCAATGGCAAACAGCGCATGATAGTGTTCACTTCGGAATGGTGCTTCTGCCATTTCTGCCGCAATGCTGGCCGGAAGGGGTCGGACCGGATCAAAGATGGACCCTGGAATCATGGCCGCTCCGCCGGCAGCCATAAGAACCACCATGGTTTCTCCCACAGCCCTGGATAAACCTAAAATCACAGCCGTGCAGATGCCGGATAAAGATGCCGGGATAATCACTTTTATAATGGTCTCAAAATGGGTGGCCCCAAGGGCAAAAGAGGCTTCTTTTAAGGCAGTGGGAACACTGTAAATGGCATCTTCGGATATGCTGCAGATGGTGGGAACCGCCATAAATGCCAGCATCAAGGATGCATTGAACATATTCAGTCCCACAGGAATATTAAACAACTGCTGAATGAACGGGGCCACCACCACCATGCCGAAAAACCCGATTACCACGGACGGCATGGATGCCATCAGCTCTACAATGGGTTTGACAATTTCAGCCACCCGCAAAGGAGCAATTTCAGCCAGATACACTGCTGTCATGATTCCCAGTGGAATGGCAATGGCACCGGAAAGCAGGGTAACGTAAATAGACCCCAGGATTAAGGGTAAAATCCCGAAATCCGCAGGATCATCCGTGGGATACCAGAATTCTCCGAAAATAAACCCTTTAGCGGATATATGATCAAAGATAGGGAGGCCTTCTTTAAAGAGGAAGGCCATAATCAAAAATAAAACAGTTATGGAAAAAAGTGCAACCAGTAAAAAAACCGATTGCACCCCTTTATCAATATATTGACGTTTCAAAAAATCGCTCCGCTTAGAAAAGAGGAATGGAACCAGCTTCTTTTACAAGTTCCTGACCCCTTTTGGAAAGGATGAATGAGATATATCCCATGGTCTCACCTTGGGGCCAGCCCTTGGTAAACATGAACAGTCCCCGGGAGATGGGAAAGGACCCGTTCAGTGTATTTTCTTCGGTTCCTGCAATCCCCTCAACACTGACAGCTTTGATCTCTTGGTTCAAATACCCAAGGCCGACATATCCGATGGCACCGGGGGTCTTGGCCACTGCCTGGACAATCCCGCCGTTGGATGGAACGGTTAACGCACTGGGAATCACCCGTTCTTCATTCATGACCATTTCTTTCCAGACCCCGAACGTCCCGGATGAACTGTCTCTTGAAATCACAACAATCTGACCCGGTGTTCCGCCGATTTCCTTCCAGTCTTTGATTTTGCCCAGATAGATATCTTTCAACTGGGCCATGCTGATATCTGAGATCTTATTTGCAGGATTCACAACCGGGACAATGGCATCCAATGCAACCCTGAACGGTACCGGGTAAACGCTCTTTGTATTGGCAAGATCAACCTCTTTTTGCTTGATAAACCGTGAGGCATTTCCAATATCAGCGGTTCCGTCGATAATGGCTTTGATTCCGTTTCCAGACCCGCCGCCAGATAATGATATTTTAACATCCGGGTGTGCGAGCATATAGGCTTCGGCTGTTTTCTGGGCAATGGGCAGAACAGTGGTTGACCCTTTAATGACCAGTTCTCCGGCATTGGCAAAAGATAAAATGACCACCTGACAAAGAATCAGTATCGAAATTAAAAAAAGATTTTTCTTCATATTTTCCCTCATAATTAAAAATTGAATCAACGTATTTTATACAACGCCTTTAATGAAACAAAACTTACACACACTTTGTTAGAATTAGATTAGGATCGTGTTAGGTCAGAATTAAATATACCCCAGCGTTGCATAAAATTTTCCATATGCATATGAATCGGGTTTATAATTCAAACGTATTTTTCCATGTCCCAGAATATGTGCTTTCATAATTCTTTAAAATAGATTAAGTATCTGACTTAAAAATAAGGAGATTTTTTTGATTTCAGCCCGACATGCCATGCGTATTTGGTGCATTGGCTTCATTCTTTGTCTTTTCGTTCTGCCAATCAATGCGTGGTCAAAAGACCCGGCTGAACTTCAAACTGTTCAGATTTTTTTTGAAAACGATCTTTTTGGAGATACAGATAAATATTATACCAATGCTGTCCAGATCACCTGGCTGTCAAACGATTTGAAACAATACAAGGATGACGACCGCCTGCCGGACTGGGTCATGCCTGTCATTATGCCTATCATTCATCTAATCCCTTTTTCAGGCGATCCGAACAGTATCCATAACGTCGGTATTTTATTGGGACAACAGATCTATACCCCGGCTGACATCCAGGCAACCGATCTGCTTGAAAATGACCGGCCCTATGCCGGTTTCCTGTATGCCGGGCTGGCCCTGCACAGTAAAACCGACACCATACTGGATACGCTTGAAATATCCGCCGGTATTGTGGGCTCTGCCGCAAAAGCCGAACTTGCTCAAAACACGGTTCATGATCTCAGAAGCATCCCAACGGCAAAGGGATGGGACAATCAACTTCACAATGAACCTGCTTTACAGCTTGCCTGGCAACGCAAATGGCGTTTGCAAAGCATGAAGTTTTTTGATTTCCTGGATTATGATCTGATTTCTCATGCAGGCATGACCTTGGGTAATGTAAGAATTTCCGGCAATACCGGGGGTGAAATCCGTTTCGGACATAATATTCCCAAAGATTTCGGATCAGATGTGATCCGGGCCGGGGCTGGCGTCAGTACACCGGCCATCGGTCTTTCAAAATCAGCAAAAAAACAATTGGGTGCTCATTTATTTGTCAGCAGCCAGATTGAGGCGGTTCTGCATGACATTTTTCTTGACGGCAATACCTGGCAGGACAGTCCATCTGTGGATAAAGAACCATTTATAGCAGAGCTTTCCGCAGGATTCGCAATCAGTTTTGATATGATCAAGCTGACTTACCGGCATATGTTGAGAAGCAAACAATTTGACAATCAGAAACAAGCACAGGCCATTGGCTCTCT
>JBDRPM010000146.1:0-18794 GCA_043827005.1 Pseudomonadota bacterium
GCAGCATGCACTGAAAAAGCATAACAATAAGCATTTTTGATAAAATTTTCATGTTGTTGCTTCAAGCGCATAGAATTGATCCAAAAGAGTTTGCCCGGCTTTTGGGTTTACCATTTTAATATAATTTAATTTTCCACACATTGAAGATTTGAACTGTTCAGCAAGGCACATTTGAAAATTTTTCAGACCTTTTTCCTTTTCAGCCCATTTTTTAATTTCAATCTCCATATCCTTGTTGCGACAATTATGGAGGATGGCCCGAATTTTTTTAATTTCTTTTTTTTCTATATTTATTTTTTCATTAACGACTATGCCAGCAATCTTTTGCCTGCCACTGTTCCTCAGAATTCTCGTTTTAGATTCATTGACTTCAAACCCTTCGTCATTGATTATTTTTTTCAAAAACGGAATCAGCATTTTAAGATCAGTATTGTTGCTGGAAAAGGTCATGTCGTCAGCATAGCGCGAATAATCAAAGTCTTTTTTTTTGCCTAACAAGGATAATCTTTTGTCCAGTTTCGTGCTAAGGATGTTGGATATGACTGGACTTGTTGGCGCGCCTGTAGGCAAAACACCTTGATGGGTTACAAGTTTTGTCAATGTCATGGCCACTTCATTAGGGTAGCCCAATGCCTTAAAAAGTCCTGAAATTCTTTTAAATGTAATACTTGGAAAAAAATCCTTGAGATCCATTTTGATCACCATGGTTTTCCCAATATGCCTTTGGGCATTGGTTAATATGGATCGTCTCTTTCGGAATCCTTCGGCATGGGAATTGATTTTGACTTTTTCTAGGATGTTATCTAAAATTTTTCTTTGAACTATTTTTAAATAAGATTTTGGTGCGAAAATCTTTCTTTTATTACCATTGTTTTTCTTAATATCAAAGGTTGTATAGTGCCGCACATTATCACTGGCAAGCCTATTTAAATGATTAACAGAGACATCAAGCACATGAGCCAAGTGTTTAAGACTCAACAGACACACAAGCCCTCTACCCTCTACTGCATTAAAATAAGATTGTAAGAAATAAAGAACTTTTGGATCAAGATGCGTATTCTTTTTGAGAACCTCATTCAACTCTAATTGATATTGGTCAGTACGCTCCGGATAAAATTGAAATTCCTGATTACTATTTAATTTTAGCCTGGAATAGGCCTCAATCAGATCGACGATATCGGGATCAACATTGGCTTTCTGGTTGACGGATCGAAGGTTTTTTAAAAATTGCGTGTTATTGTATTCTGATGATTGATAGGCCATCTTTGTATGTTCCCTGATTATTAAAAAAATTTGATACTGGAGCCTTTTTTACTTAAAATCTACGATGACTAACCAGTAGTCATCGTGCGAAGCAAGACAATGTGCAGGCATAGCGTAGCACTATGCAAAATCTCTAAATTGCAGGCTCCAGTATCAAAATTGAATCTCCTTGATTGAAAAATTTGGTTTTATGGAATTATTGACATATTTATGATTTGGAAAAGGTATTTGCCAACAGGCAGGAAAATTTTGATATTTTGATTTTAGAACATTACAACCCTGACAGTTCTTACAATCGATTAAAATAGTATTATCAAATATATTGCAGCCACAATTTCGACAACTCTCTTGCTTAACAAAGTCAAACACATGGAAAAACCGTGAAGTTATAAAAATATTAATCGCCCCACATTTTTCGCATTGAATATTTCGCAAGTTCCTTGCAAAAACGGAATTGAAGAAAGGTCCTTTCTCAGCTATATACGCCAATATAGTAAAGGCCACACTTTTTTGCAAAAATTTTCGTCTGGAGATGCCTTTTGGCATCGAATTCTCCCAAGATACGATTTGAATTTTTTGATTTACTTTGATAAACCACGTAAATATTTTTTTGTCAATAGAAAATATTAAAAAAATATTGACACATAAAGATTTAAAAAATCACCGTAGATCTGCACAGCAATACTGGCGCCAGGTACACTTCATCATATGGCACAGTGGGTTGTGAAATATTCGGGTTAGAACCATTTTTTCTGTTTTATCCAGAACGAAATCTTTGACGAACTTCCAGATTTTGAGCGCAATCATGGCCGGGTTGATTTTGAACTGTTTCAGTTTTTAGACCAAAAGGTCAAAAGTTCCTGGTATTTTGTTTTAAGCCATTGCCCGGACTCTTCAATCAGCACATAGAGGGTGGGCACGACCACCAGGGTCAGAATCGTGGCAAGGGCCAGCCCGAAAATGACGACAATGGCCATGGACCGCCACCACTGACTGGATTCTGAGGCAAAAGAAAATGCCATGACATGGAAATCATAGCTGACACCGGTAACCATGGGCAAAAGCCCTAAAATGGTTGTCACAGCCGTGAGTATAACCGGGCGAAGCCTTGTGGCTCCGGCCGCGATAACGGCTTCTCTCAGGCGCAGGCCGCTGCTTTTGAGTTTGTTGGTATAATCAATCAAAACAATGGCATTGTTGACCACAACGCCTGCAAGGGAGATAATGCCCACGCCGGTCATGATAATGCCAAAGGGTGATTTGATCACGGTCAGTCCCCAGAAGGCGCCGCCCAGGGAAAGAATGACGGACGTGAGTATGATTCCGGGCTGGACAACCGAGTTAAACAGGGTGACCAGGATTAAAAAGATTAAAAACAGGGCAATGAGAAAGGCTTTGGTTAAAAACGCCTCGGATTCTTTCTGGTCTTGATTTTCACCGGTGAACAGAATCTGGTAACCCGGTGGAATTTCAAGTGTCTTAAGCAGGTCTTCAGCTTTTAACCTGGCAACGGTTCCCGTGGTTTTGGATTCATCCACATTGGCCTTGACCGTTACCACCCGGCGGTGGTTTTTGCGGACAATATCTCCAATGGTGCCTTTGTATTCAATTTTAGCCAGGGTGGTCAATGGAACAATCTGGCCTGTGGGCGTGGGAATCATCAGTTTCTGGAGAACATCGGCCACATTCCGGTCAGACCTGGCCAGGGTGACCACGATATCATAATCATCGTCCCCTTCATAAAAGGTTGAGACATCCAGGCCGTTATAAGCTGTTTTCAAGGCATTGCCAATGGCTGAGGTGCTCATGCCGAAAAGGGCGATTTTCTGGCGATCAATAATGACCTGAACGCTGGGCAGACTGCCCTGGTAATCATCCCGGACATCTTTTACATGAGCAATTTCTTGAACCACATTTTTTATTTTTCCAGCCAGCTGACTTAAGGTCTCAAAGCTGTTGCCGGAAATTTCTATGTTGATGGGCGGGCCTGTGGGCGGGCCTTCTTTCTGCATATCAACGGTGATACTGACCCCGGCAATTTTTTGAACCCGCTGCCTGAGTTCTTCCAGATCATCTTTTGTGGAGGTTTTCCGGTCTTCAAATTTGAGAAACTGAATCCCGATATGGTTGGGCAGGTTGGCATCAAAAACAGAGCTGCCTGAACTTTGGACCGCTTTGGTGTAGATGTGTTCAATATTGTTGATATTGCTGGGCGCCATAAATTTTTTACCTTCAGCAGTTTCATGCGCCTGCATCTGCATGGCCTCTTTGTAGTCAAAGGTTTGGTTTCCGGTAATGGCGATTTCAATTTCTCTGATTACCCGGTCAATATAGTCCAGATCCGCTCCTTCCGGGGGATCAATATTGATATAGGCTGATCCCGGATCAATGGGGGGAAACAGTTCCACAGGGGTTTCTACCCCCACCCGCAAAAACCAGATCTGTATCAGCAGGACCAGGATACCAAATGAACCCGCAAGCAGGGTTATTTTGTGATTCAGGGCAAGGTTTAAAACTTTTGCATACCCGGATAGAATGAATCCTTTGATTTCAACCGGTTTTTCACCCTGTTCTTCAATCTGTTCAGCTGAAAGAGTTGGCAGAGTGTCTGATTTTGGAGCTTTCATAAAAAAAGCAGACAGGGCCGGATTGATCACCATGGCCACAAAAAGCGAAGAGGTCAGGGTAACAATCAGGGTGATGGGCAGGTATTTCATGAACTCGCCCATGATGCCGGGCCAGAAAATCATGGGAAAAAAGGCTGCAAGGGTGGTCAGGGTTGAACCAATAACCGGCCAGGCCACCTCTCCGGTTCCTTTCATGGCAGCGTCAATTTTGGGAACTCCCTTCTGGATATACCGGTAAATATTTTCAACAATCACAATGGCATTGTCCACCAGCATTCCCAAAGCCAGGGTTAATGAAAAAAGAACCACCATGTTCAATGTATATCCCAGGGCCTGGAGAACAGCAAAGGACAGGAACATGGAAAAAGGAATGGCAACCCCCACCAGGAGCGCATTTCTTAATCCAAGAGCAATACAGAGTACAGCCACCACCAGTATCAGTCCTGAAATAATATTGTTTTCAAGATCTGCCACCATCATCCGGATATCTTTTGCCTTGTTCATCAGCTTGGTAATGGTGGTATTTTTAGGAAAATGTTGTTGGGCCTGGGCAATGATGTGATCCACTTTGTCGCAAATATAAATAATGTTTTCGCCCACTCTTTTTTTAACCGACAGGTTCACCGAATCCACGCCATTGAGCCGGGAATAGGATGTGGCTTCCTTGACGCCGTCAATGACCGTGGCCACATCCTTTAGATAGATGGGCCTGCCATTATGGGTGGCCACAACCAGGGACAAGATTTCTTCCGGGGTTTCAAATTCTCCTGGAACCTTAAGCTGATACCGGCCGTCGCCAAGGGTGATGGCACCACCCGATGTGTTCTGGTTTTCACTGGAGATGGATTGCTGCAAAGAGGTAATCGGGATTTGAAAATATGCCAGCTTGTCCGGGTCAACTTCGATTCTGATTTCCCGGTCCTGACCGCCGGTGATTTCAACTTCAAGCACTCCGGGAACGGCTTCAATTTCATCTTTCAGATCATCGGCAATCTCCTTGAGCAGGCCGGGACTGGTATTTCCTGAAAGAGAGTAGACCACAATGGGCATTTCCGAAATATTGACTTCAAATACCGAAGGATCATTTTCAAGGTCTGAGGGCAGATCGTTTTTGGCTTCATCCACCTTGTCTTTGACCTTGGTTAAGACCTCATCAATGTCAGTGCCGGGTAAAAATTCAATATTGATCTGGGACAGTCCCTGGGAGGAGACAGAGCTGATGTTTTTTACCTGGTCAAGGCCTTTTAATTTTTTTTCAATTTTCAGGGTGATGCCGGTTTCAATATCTGAAGCAGACACCCCCCGGTAATCGGTTTGAACAAAGACAAAGGGAATGGTGACATCCGGGTCGCTTTCCCGGGGAAGAGAAATGTAGGAATACAGGCCAATGCAAAGGATGATCACGGCCAGGACCAGGACACTGGTTCTGTTCCGGACAGCAGTGTCAGAAACGATCATTGAACCAGCTCCTTCATATCCTTGATCACTTTTGTCACCTGGACCTGTTCGCCGTCTTCGATCATTTTATGGCCCACCACCACCACATGGTCATTGGGAGAAAGCCCTGAAAGGATCTGGGTTTTCCAGCCATCCAGAAATCCTGGAACAACCGGTTGAAAACGGGCAATTCCCTCTTTTTCAACAAACACGCCGGTTTCTTTATTCAGGGTGACCAGGGCGTACATGGGCACGGCAAGCCCCTGGGGATCCTGGGTTTTTATAATATTGACCCTGGCAAACATATCCGGAAGAATTTGACCACCCGGGTTGCCCACCCGGATTTCAAGAGTGTATAACCGGGCTGAAGAGTCAGCAGTTTTATACAAATAGTTGGAATATCCTGTATATGTTTTCTGGTCCAGGGCATCGATGATGATTTCAAAGGTATCCAGTTTTCGCACAGCAGCCACATCAGACTCGGGAATACCCACCTCGATTTTAAGCTTGTCAATCTGAATGACCTGTAAAACCGGGTCGCCGGAATTTAAAAAAGACCCGGTTTCAATATGAATCCGATCCACGATTCCCTGCATGGGGGATACAATGGTACAGCGATCCAGGTTCAGTTTTGCATTGTCCAGGGCAGCTTTTGTGGTTTTGACCAGGGCCACGGCATCATCGAGCTGGGAACGGGTGACAAAATTGTTTTTCACCAGGGCGCTTAAGCGTTTCTCGGTGGCCATGGCAGCATCATACGAGGCCAGGGCCCCGTCATAGGCATTTTGATAATCGCTTTTGTCAATGATGGCCAGAATATCGCCGGTATTGACCCGCTGGCCTTCTGACACCTGCTTGTGGGTTATTTTCCCTGTGACTTCTGAAACAACTTCAAGAAAGATCCAGGGCTTGGCAATACCCGGCAAACTGATTTTTTCCTGGATTAATGAAGGTTCGATCTTCATGGTAACCACATTGGTCAATACCTTCTGGCTGGTTTTTTCCTGGGATTGGCGTTTTTCCAGATCTGCCTGCCTGGCTTTGATTTTTGTGTTTAAAGGAAGCATGACCAGCAGTATCAGAAAAATGACAGTCAAAAAAGGCAGGCTTTTATAAAAAAGGGTTTTTATCCGGGTCAACAGTGTTTTTTTAGGCTCAGGCCGGGTTTCCATAGTATTCCTTTCTTTATCAGGGTCCCAATAAGATACTGGTGGTATTAAAAAAAGTTCCGGCAACACAGGCGGTCATCAGGCAGGCAAAGGTGGCGGCAATCAGTGCTGGAATGGCCACTTTTGAGATGTCTGCTGTCCGTTTGGGTGCCAGGGCTGTGATGCCGCCCACAAAAATCGCCATGGAGGCGACATGGGCAAATCCGCAGAGAGCATAGGCTGTGATCACGGCAGACCGGGGGTGGTTAAGTGTCTGATTTCCAATGGCCATTGCCAGGTCCTGATAAGAGGTAACTTCAGTGAGAATGAGGCGTTCTCCGATAATCCGGGAGATAAGGGTGGCATCGGAAAAAGGGATGCCAATGATCAGGGTAAAAGGATACAAAAGCCAGCCCAGAAAAGATTTTAAGGTCCATTCAATGGAAAGCCCCAGCCAGGAATTGACAAAATTGCCAAGGCCGCCGATGGCCATGTCAAAAAGGGCGACCAGTCCCAGAACGGCAATCAGAAGGGCTGATATATTGAAAACAACTTTTAAGCCGGAGACAGACCCATTGATGATGGCTTCAAACAGGCTGGCATCCCGTTCGTAATGCACATCAACGGTTTTTCCCATGGTAACCGGTATCCCGGTTTCAGGGATGAATAATTTTGACATGATCAAAGCGGCCGGTGCTGACAGAAAGGATGCTGAAACCAGATGACCGGCTATGGATGGGAATTGATCCTGGAGGGTGAACACATAAAGCGCCATTACGTTTGATGCCACGGTTGCCATTCCTGCCGTGAGAATCGTGTTCAGTTCAGAAGTTGTCATTTTATCAATATAGGGCTTTATGGTAAAGGCAGATTCAACACCCACAAAAATATTACTGGCCGCGCACAGGCTTTCTGCGCCGGAAATTTTCATCAGTTTTGAAAAAAGCCGTGCAAATTGTCTGATGATAAACGGAAGGATGGGATAATAGTAAAAAATGGCCACCAGGCTGGAAAAGAAAATAATCGTGGGCAAGGCCTGGAAGGCCAGAATAAACCCAATGGAATCGCTTGTGCCCGGAGGAAAAGCAAGGGGGCCGAATAAAAAACTTGCACCGGCAGATGCTTTGGAGAGTACCAGAATGACAAAATCATTAATAATCTTAAACAGGGCAATACCGGCAGGCATCACAAAGATAAAGAAAGCAAAGCACAATTGGAGCCCGATACCCCAGACAATAAGGTGCATATTGGGCCGGGCGGTGTTTTTAAAGACAAACCGGGAGATAAGCCAGGCCAGTCCGATTAGAATAAAAATACCCGAAAAACTGACCAGATTATACAGTTCCATAACGTTCCTTATGCAGCTGAATGTTTTCTAAGAACCAGTCGAATCGCAATATAGGGCAAAAGGAAGAAAACCAAAAGAAAGGCTTTAATGGCAAGCATTCCGGCATAATTGATCAAATGGAAGTGTTCAATGGAAATGGGAATGATGGCTGACTGAACCTTGTGGGCAAGATTGCCTGCTGATAGGACTGAAATCAACCAGAAACAAAGAACAAACAGTCCCATGACAAAACATCGGATAAGGATCTGGGCAATCTTTTCAAGCACGACATTGACAGAATTTGATTCATTCATTTTTACCTCCATGGCCGTTCTTTTTCAAGAGTTGATATGGAGTATATAGTGCCTGTCCGCAGTTGGAAAGATGTTTTTATCCTTCCCCTTGAAAATGGATATATCGCTTTATTCAGGGGAAGGATTTTTTTCCCCATGGCAAATTCCTTTCTTGTTTTGATTTGTTTTTTTATCCAACTATCTGAATTTATAAAATCAACAAACAAAAATGTCTAAAATTTCATGAAATATTCGGGTTAGCGAGCCCGGCTGATGGCAGATTTTTTGATATGTTGTCAACAATTTCGTTGTAAGATATCTGCTGATTGTTAAAAAAGCATGTTTTACTGCTGTATCAACTGCTGGTTTGACAGGATAAATCTGTTGTCAGCAATCCGTTTCACCTGATCCATATAGTGAGAGACCAGGATGATGGTACACGATCCTTTTAGGGTTAACAGCAGATCTTCTATCATTCTCACTGAGATTTCATCCAGTGAAGAGGTCGGTTCGTCCAGCAGCAGGATCTGGGGTTTTAAAACCAGCGCTCTTGCAATGCACAGCCGCTGCTGCTGCCCCCCGGAAAGAACGCTGGCATTTTCCGAAAGCCGGTCTTTGACCTCTTCCCATAAAAATGCTTTTTTCAGAGCGGTTTCAACTTGTTGAGCAATTTTTTTCTGATCTTTTTCCCGGATCAGTTTCAGCGGGAACGCAATGTTCTGATAAATGCTCATGGGCAAAGGATTGGGAACCTGGAACACCATTCCCACTTTTTGACGCAAAGGAGGCAGCAGATAATTGTTTTGATTAATATCTTCGAACCCGTTTCCAAAATCAATGTTGATCCGGCCAATGGCGTTTGCTCCTTCAATGTTTTGCCAAAGCCGGTTGATGACCATTAAAAAAGTTGATTTTCCCTGGCCGGACGGGCCGGTGATGCAGGAAATCGAATGGTCTGGAAAATCAGCATGGATATTTTTTAGTATGGGCGTTGTCTTGTAATAGAACCATAAATCCTTGATCTGTATTTTTGTCTTGTTTCCCATGACCATTTAATAATTGTATTGTGATGTTTGATTCATCCTGTGTTTAATCCAATGGGCCAGACTGAACAGCCCGGCACAGATGATAATTAAAATCAGGGCGGCGCCATAGCCTTTCATCAGTTCGGATGGGTCTGAATATTCTGAAGCCATATAATAAATATAAAATGGCAGGGCTTCAAAATTTGAAAAAACAGATTTTGGAATCCCTGCTGTTGCCACAACCCCGGTCAGCATGATCACGGCTGTATCTTCAGCGCATCGCCCAATGGCCAGAATAATTCCGCTGACAATATCAGAAACACAAGCCGGCAGCAATACGAAAATAATATTCTCAAAGCGGGTGGCGCCTAAGCTGGGTGCAGTTAACCGGACCTGCAGGGGCAGGCTTTCAATGGCGGCCTGACAGGTTTTAATGATATAGGGCAGCACTAGAAAAGCAAGAGACAAAGCTGAGATCAGCAGGCAGGGGAAAATCCGGCTGCTGAAAAAATGATGCAGAAAGATCGTGATGGAAAACCCGAAAAGCCCCACAACAATCGAAGGGATTCCGGCAAGAATATCCACCAGAAGACTGAAAAACCGTTTCAGGCGGGGGGGTGCATATTCTGCCAGAAAGATTCCTGAAGCCAGTCCTGTGGGAAGAGCAAACCCCATGGACAGCAGGATCAAAGAAAGGGTGCCGATAATGGCCGGAAAAAGACCGTCAAAAACGCGTTGCTTTAGAAATATGGCATTAAAAACAGGGGTATCCCCAAAGATCAATTCCAGGTTGATGGTCTTATATCCTTTGGCCACAAGAAACCCTAAAATGCCTGTAAACCCGCTAAAAAGCAATAATGCACAGGTCCATGCGAACAAAGAAAGCAGTCTGTCCGGAGTTGTTGAGTTGCTCTGTCCTGTTTTTTTCATCAGCGTTGATTCCTGTCTGAAAACCGTGCCAGAATAACACCGCAGGTGGTCAAGGCATACAATATGCCGCCACTGATGAATATGGTTTGAAATTCAATACTGTTAAAATCTGCGGCAATGACCATGGCAATATGAGCGGTCAGAGTTCTGGCTGAATCCAGAATGGAAGACGGCAGCATGACAGAGTTCCCGCTGATCATTAATGCGATAAGGGTGTCTCCCATTGCCCGGCCGAATGCCAGAACAAGCCCTGTTAAAAGGCCAGGCCATGCATGGGGGAGGACCACATGGTATAACCTTTGAAACGGGGTTGCTCCCAGAGCCTCTGCAGCATTCAGATAGGGCCTGGGTACCCGGGCAAAACTTTGAGAAAAAAACAGGATCATTGTGGGTGAGATCAGGACGGCCAGCATCAGTGAGGCCGATAGAATGCACATTCCAGAGCCGTATGAAAAAAAATTTCTGACCATTGGTACCAGTAAAAAGACCCCGACAAACCCATAAATAACGGTTGGAACGGCTGTCATGAGCTGGACCATTTTTTTTAGCCATCGGCCCGGACCATTGGGGTAAATGATTTGAATAAAAAATGAACAGCCAAGGCTGATTGGAAAACTGAGTGTCAGGCTTAAAAGCGCAATGTAAAGGGTACCGATAATCATGGCCAGCAGGCCATACTGACCATGATCCGGCGACCAGGGGTTTGTTAGGATCTTAAAGACCATCCCGGTTTTCAGCACAGGCAGACTCAGCAGGATCATAAATCCCAGTACACTCAATGTGAGCGTTGCACTGACAATCGAAGCCCCTGAAAAAATGAGGCGTGCAATAATGTCTTTATACTGCTTCAATTAACGGGAATAAATCCGTTCTCAGCTGCAATTTTCTGGCCCTCAGGACTTAAAAGATAGGCAATGAATTTTTTGGCAAGTCCTGAAGCCTCGCCTTTTGTGTTGCTGAATAATCCTCTTGCAATCATATAATCGCCGCTTTTAACTGTTTTAATACTCGGGGTCACATTGTTGAGCGTGACCGGGGTCACGGTTTTGTCAATATAGCCAACCGAAGTGTAACCAATGGCATAGGGGTCATTGCTTACAGCGGATTTCATGGCACCGTTGGATGCTACAAAATTGGCTTTACCAAAGATCTCTCCTTTGCCAAGGGCTTTTTTCCAGAAAACCTCCCGGGTACCGCTTGAGGCATCCCGTGTATAAAGATTGATAGCTCTGTCTTCCCCGCCAAGTGTTTTCCAGTTAAAGATGTTTCCGGCATAAATATTTTGTAACTCTTCGGCAGACATCTTGTTCACGGGATTGGCCGGGTTGACCACGGCAGCAACGCCGTCAATGGCCCATTTGTACATGACCAGATTATATTGTTTGATTTCAGCCTCAGTGGCCTGTCTTCCGGAATTACCAATATCGACCAGGCCTTCTCCCACCTGTTTGATTCCAGCACCAGACCCGCCGCCGGCAATGGTGATCTGTATGTCAGGATTAAACATCATGATTCTTCCGGCAGCTTCCTTCATTACCGGAATGTGTGCGGTTCCGCCTGAAATTCGCAACTCCCCTTTTTCGCCTTTGAATGCATCAAGGTCTGACGCAAGGCAAAGGCCGGAGGTTAAAAGGATTACTAAAAAAGCGGTTATCCAGCCAAAGTATGTTTTCATTTTGCTTCCTTTCTTATGGGTTTATATGAAAGAACCGATCAACTCACTGAATTCTTTCATGTTTTGTTGTGGGCAGGCCGAGGTGAAATACCAGGGCGGCCCATGGCCGTTAGTTTTGTTAAAATTGATTTTTTTTATGCTGTTGGGTTTATAGATCAGGCATGAATTCAGATCAAATCGAAAGTTTTGATCATAATCGAAAAACTGATAGCGTATTCTTATAGTCAAAGAGTTGCTATAATCATCGTGCAATATTATGATAAGGTTTTTCATCTGTCATCATAGGTTGGCCAATGGACCGAAAAAAGATTGATCTGGTTTTCCCGGATCTTGAACCAGACCATGTCAGAATTATCGAAACCCGTGTGGATGCATTTTATGAAAGTTGCAGCCGCCAGGCAATTGATCCGGACCTGAAACCTGAGATCGAATCAGACTTGATCAAAGCGTTTTTTTTCAGTGAATATATAGCTGCCAATCTTACGAATAATCCATTGATCCTCAAGGATTTGATTGATTCCCAAGAGTTGTTCAAACCCTATGCTCCTGGTGCCTATGGGGTAAAAATTGAGCAAGCGCTTTGCCATAGTGCAGATCCTGTTAAAATCAAGCAAGTCTTATTTCAAACCAAACTCTATGAGACCATTCGCATTGCATGGCGTGATTTAACCGGAAAAGCAGAGCTCGGGCAAACCCTGGAAGACCTTTCCGGCCTGGCAGACGCTATTGTTCAAGTGCTGATGAACAGCATTTATGAGCAGGTCAGTGCGGTTCATGGCCTGCCTGTGGATTGCAAGGGCAGGGCCCAGGGCATTATTGTGCTGGGCATGGGCAAACTGGGTGCCAGGGAATTGAATTTTTCTTCAGACATTGATCTGATCTTTGTTTATTCGGCAGAAGGAGCAACCAATGGAGAACAATCCATTTCCAATGGAGAATTTTTTACAAAAGTGTGCCGCAATTTTTTAAAGTTTTTTTCACCCGGAGCTCACGGCAGTATTGTTTACCGGGTGGATACCCGGTTAAGACCCTTTGGTGACGGAGGTCCGATAGTAATGAGCAGCACGGCTTTTGAAGAATACTACCAGGCCCAGGGCCGGGAATGGGAACGATATGCCATGATCAAGGCAAGGCCGGTTGCCGGTGATATTGAGGCTGGTGTCAGGGTGTTGAAGACCTTAAACTCCTTTATTTACAGGCGATATTTTGATTATGGGTCTTTTGATTCTTTCAGGGAGATGAAACACAGGATTGCACTACAGGTCAAAAACAAGCGACTGAAACACAATATCAAACTGGGTGCCGGCGGGATTCGGGAAATCGAATTTTTTGGTCAATTGTTTCAATTGATCCGGGGCGGGGTTGAGCCCAGGCTTCAGGAACAAAAGATATTAAAGGTTTTGGATTTATTGCAGATTCACCGGTGCATTGACGGGAAAACCAAAAAGGAATTAAAACAGGCCTATGTGTTTTTAAGGCAGGTTGAAAACCGGCTCCAGGCCTATGCGGATCGACAAACCCATGATCTTCCGCAAAAAGAGGACCAGCAAATCATTTTGTCGCTTTCCATGGGTTATGATTCATGGAAAACCTTTGCTGCAGTCCTGAATGCGCATATGGGCAGGGTCCATCACCACTTTAATCAGTTGCTGGTAACACAAGAGAACAAATCCTCTGATAAAACATCAGATGCCCTCAAAGAGGTGTGGATCAATATCAATGATCCCCAGTTTGCGGCAGAAACCATTGAGATTGGAAATTTTAAAGACCCTGCAAAGGTGCTGGAAATTTTAAGGGCATTTGAACGACACCCCAATACCCGGCGGTTGACCCCCAACGGACAAAAAAAACTGGCCAGACTGATCCCGCTTATGGTCGCAAGGATAGGCGAACAGGAGAGTCCGGATGAGATCCTGGTCAAACTGATCGATCTGATCATTACCATTGAACGCCGCACCTGTTATCTGTCGCTTCTGGTTGAAAACAAGACTGCCCTGGAAACCCTGATTGTTTTTGCATATAAAAGTCCCTGGATTATTACTTTTCTTTCTTTGCATCCTGCCCTGCTGGATGAATTGATGCATCCGGCCACCCTGTATTCGCCGCCGGGCAAAGAGGCGCTTGAACAGGAAATGGCAGACCGGATGGCAGGTATCATGTCCAATGATCTTGAAATTCTGCTCGAAGAGCTGTGCGTGTTCCGTCAGGTGAATCTGTTGCGGGTGGCAGCGGCTGATATCAGCGGGAACTACCCATTGATGAAGGTCAGTGATCATCTAACCTATATTGCCGAAACTGTTTTAACCCAGGTGCTTTCCATTGCCTGGGACGTGGTGACGCAAAAATATGGGTTTCCGGATGGATTGTCAGATCAGGTCATTGAAAATTGGGGCATTGAAAACTGCGGGTTTGCCATTGTGGCCTATGGAAAGGTGGGCGGTTTTGAAATGGGATACAAATCAGATATTGATCTTGTTTTTCTGCACAAGGGAGGGGAAAATCCGACCTTTGGAGCCAAAAAAAGCATTGATACCACAAGTTTCTATGCCAACCTTGCCCAGCGGATTATTCATGCCCTTACCGCACATACATCGGCCGGCACCCTGTACGGGGCTGACATGCGGTTGAGACCCGGTGGTTCGTCCGGCATGATCGTATCTCATATTGATGCATTTGAAGCCTATATGGAGCATGAGGCATGGACCTGGGAGCACCAGGCAATTATCCGGGCCCGGCCGGTTGCAGGTGACAGGACGGTCTGTTCCTGGTTTGAAAAGATCAGAAAAAAGCTTCTTGCAAAAAAAAGAGATCCAGAGCGTCTTAAAACAGACGTATGTGAGATGCGGGAAAAAATGCGGGCCCAGCGCCTGGGTGATACAGGGAACTTGATTGATTTAAAACAGTCCAAAGGCGGGATCGTGGATATTGAGTTTCTGGTTCAATATCTGATTTTAAAACATGCCCACAACTGCCCCGGCATTACGAAGTGGACCGATAACATACGACAGCTTGAAAGTCTTGCAGCCCAGAAGGTTATCACAACCCGGCAAAGTGAACAGCTCAAACAGGCCTATGTTGCCATGCGCCAGGCCATCCATCACTTAAACCTTCAGGAAAAAAAGCTTGAAATTTCAGAAGATTTATTCAGGGAAAGAAGACAGCAGGTGATTGCTTTATACGAACGATTTCTGGGCTAAGAAATCAGAACCAGGCTCAGCCATGGCCAATAGGTAATAATCAGCACAGCCAGCAGCAGAACCAGCATGAACGGGACAGATGCCCGGTAGATATCAATAATGGGTTTGTTGAACCGGTATCCGGCAATAAACAGGTTCATGCCCACAGGCGGGGTGAAATATCCGATCTGCATGTTGGCCAGAAAGATAATGCCCAGGTGAATCGGATCAATGCCGTATTCAAGGGCCACGGGCAGCATCAGGGGCACCATGATGACAATGGCGGAAAAGATATCCAGCATGGCGCCCAGGATTAACAGGAAAATGTTGAGCAGGATTAAAAACACGGTTTTGCTGGTCACAAATTTCTGGCAGAGCCCGAACAGTTTCATGGGCACTTCAGCATCAATCAGAAAGTTGGTAAATGCAAGAGAAACGCCTAAAATCAGAAGAATACCCCCCACCATGACCATGGATTCCTTGATGATGGCCGACAGTTTGGACATCGGGATCTCTTTGTATATCAGGACCTCCACGATTAAAACATACATGGCTGTGACGGCGGCGGCTTCAGAAACAGCAAAAAACCCGGAATACACTCCAGTGAAGATAAAAATGGGCAAAGGAATTTCCCAGATGGATTCTCTGACCGAAGAAAAAAGGTTTTTAAATGAAAAAGAAATTAAGGGAACAGGCAATTTTCGATTGGCCCAGATGCTCCACAAGGAGAGAAGAAAAATCATTAACAGGGCAGGCAGAATTCCGGCAATAAACAAGCGTTCAATGGAAATGTTTTCTCCTGAGCTCATCTGCTGGGCAATGATGCCATAAAGAATCAAGGGCAAAGAGGGCGGAAGCAGCAGGCCGAGACTGCCCGACGTGGTGACCAGGCCTAAACTGAAATCTTCATTGTACCCGGCCTGCTTTAATGCCGGATAAAGCAGGGCCCCCATGGCCACAATCGTGACACCGGAGGCACCGGTAAAGGCTGTAAACAAAGCACAGACAATAAAGGCAACAATGGCAAGTCCGCCGGGCATCCATCCGAAAAAGGCCTGGGTCAGCCGGACAAGCCGCTGGGAAGTATTGCTTTCCGACAAAATATAGCCGGCAAAGGTGAACAGCGGCAATGCCAGCAATATGGGGGTGTCGGCAATTCGATACAGTTCAATGGCCATGACCGACAGGTCAATGTCGTTAAGATAAAAACCGGTCATGGCAGCCGCAATGATCACGCAAAAAAGAGGCGTTCCCAGAAAGGCCAGCAGGATCAGTATGAAGATCAGCAGATAGATCATGGTCAGGACCGCTTTATTATGGTGATCAAAAGGGTGACAGACATGACAAGATAGCGAAGACAGATAATGGCAAACGAAACCGGAATAATACTTTCACAAACCCAGGCCGGAACAGCGGCAAATGCAGTAAGACCATCCAGTTTTTCCATGAGCACAAAGCTTAAGCTGAACCAGGACATGATTCCGCAGACCAGTGCTGTAAACACAGAGGTGATAAAGGTTGTGAATTGTTTTGTCCGTTCCGGAAGGTATCGGGAAATAACATCAATGCTGATGTGGTGATTGTCCCGGCTGGCAATCATGGCACCAATCAAACCGATCCACAGAACAAGCACCCGTATCAGCGCATCTGCCCATAAAATTCCTGAATCAAACAGGTTCCTTAGAAAAATCTGTGTCACAGCCATGAAAATCATGACCAGCAACAGTCCTGAAAGAATCGCATCTTCAATTTTCTGAAGCACAGTTATGGTTCGATAAATGGCGTTGGGTTTATTTTTGACCATTGGCTTGTTTTTGTTTTGAGTGAAACGTTGTCAAAAGTGTATCGAGCTGATCCACAACATCCTGGGGCAGCACCCCGGACTCAACCATTTCTCCGGAAGCCTTTTTTCCCGTCTCAATCCAGCTGTTCATTGCCTGCTCAGAAGGGGTGATAAAGGTAATACCCCTTTGTTTGAGTGTTTCAATGGCCTGGATATCATCCTGCCTGTTTTTCAGGTCAATTTGCCGGGAGGCTTGTGTCATGATTTGCTGAACAATTTTGCGATCATTTTCAGAAATGGTTAAAAATGATTTTTTATCCACGGCCAGGACAGCATGCAGATAGATCAGCGGGACATTGGTCACATATTTAATCTGGGTATGCCATTGCAGGACCACTGCACCCACAGGGGAGGTGGCCACCGTATCGATCAAGCCGGACTGAAGGCTGGTTCTGACATCGGAAATAGGCAATGGAATGGGACTGATGCCAAAGGCTTTGATGGAATCCTGGCTGATTTTATCATTATCCGGAATCCAGACTTTCTGGTTTCTTAAGTCTTCAACCGTTTCCACAGGGTTTTGCGACATGATATAGGCAAAACCGCCGCCAATAATGCCGAAAGTCATAAAGCCGGCTTGATCCAGCCCATCAATAATATATTGGTCCATCTGCTGCCTGACATAGTCGATTTCTTGGATCTGTAAAAATTTTAACGGCTGGGCATAGATCTGGTTGGCCGGGAAAAATTGTGACAGGCTTCCTGCGACCACTGCACCGCCATGCAGCTGGCCGATGCGGATTTTCCGGATAACCGCCTTGTCGTTTCCCATGATACCGCCGGGATAGAATTTAAAGGTCACCCGGTTGTCGGTTTTTTGGGCCACTTCGTCAGCCCCTTCCCGCATTTTTTCCATCCACATGGACCCTTCAGGTGACAGGGTGGCAATTTTCAATTTGATGGCCCAGGCCGGTTCTACTGCTATTGAGAAGATAAGAATCAGGATCATTAGTCTGATGTTTCGTTTACAAAGGAGCATATTGGTTTCAACCTTATTTAAAAGTAATCGTCTGCACTTAACATTAAATCGTTTGCCTGTTTTTGGGCCAAGGTATTGATCAGGGTATATCCGGGCACATAGGGGTCTGCTGCCAGCACCTGGCTGAGCAGTTGATCATGAAGCGCTCTGTCAAACATCATTCTTGCATAAAATTTGGCATACAGCACCTTGACCATCAGATTTTTTTCCCTGGAAAGCAGGAGGGCTTTTTCAAAAAACGCTTTTCCTTTTTCCGGTTTTCCGCCCAGAGCAGGCGGCAACAGGGATGAGAGCGTGCCAAGATACAGATAGGCTGCACCGTCCTGGTAGGTTTCATCCAGAACAATGATACGTTCCATGATCAGTTCGATGCGGGATAGATCGGCAATGGCATTGAAGTCATGTTTATTGACCATAATCCACCTGGCCCAGGCATTGCCCAGGGCAAAAAGAGCCGGGACCTGATTTTTTTCCATTCTGGAAAGGATGGCTTGAAAGTCTTCATAGGGAATAGTTTTCAGACTGCAGGCTTCTGTTTTTAAAAGACAAATGGCTGTATTGGCGTAATTGAGTGCTTTGTCAGCCATTTTTTGGGACCGAAGGGTATTGGTTACAAAAAGATCGGCATAGGAAGCATAAAGGTTTGCTGCGGCAATCAGCATTTTTTCATTTTCCGGATCTTTGGCAATCAGACTGTCAATCATTAACAGGTAGGCTGGCGCACCACTTTGCACCATTTCCAGATCATCATTGTTTGAAATGGTGCCGGACAAATGGGTCATCATGTCGGAGGTGGCCGATGACATGATCATGGCACAGCCACTGGAAAAAAACAGGGCAATAATGCAGATAAAAGATATCAGAACAAATCTCAGGCATGGGTTAATGGTGTGGTGCTGTTTGGGAGGTGATATTTTCAATCTGGTCATTAAGGGATTCATTAAAAGGGCCCAGGTCCTGTTTAAGGTCGGCAGTTTCAATTCCAGTATCTTATAATTCAGCGTAAAAATTAGCTTGTTTGAACAAAAAAAGCAACCATGGATTCAGCCCTAATGTTTTTTTAACATTTTG
>JBDRPM010000147.1:0-5380 GCA_043827005.1 Pseudomonadota bacterium
ACACAACACAAAATCTAAATTCAGGAAGAAGATATTGAAAAAAAAATTGCTTTACAGTATCATTATTGAAAACTGTTAACATAAACTTAGGAAGTCGAAATGCCAGAAATTACAAGATTTTATGGAATTATTATAAAATTATTTTTTGGGGACCATCCACCGCCACACTTCCACGCTGTATATGGAGAATATATCGCTCTTTTTATATAAATACTTTAAACGTCATTGAAGGAGATCTTCCGCCAAGAGCCAGAAAGTTAGTTGTGGAATGGGCTGAATACTATCAGTCTGAATTAAAAACGATCTGGGAAACTCAAGAGTTTAAAAAATTACCGCCTTTGGAGTGATTTTTAATATGATTGTGCCAAAAATAAAAAATGCGATCGTTGCAGATCAAAATACACTCATTATCACTTTTGATAATGGTGAAATCAAACGATATAACATCAGCAGGCTGCTAACCAATGATATGTTCTCGCCTCTTAAAGATCAGGCATTTTTTAAAAATGTTAAGGTTGAACCGGGCGGTTATGCCATATACTGGAATGATATGATTGATATAAGTGAATACGAATTATGGAAAAACAGCACTTTTTTATAAATTTTCAAATGCCTGATTTATTCTAATCGTTGCGATCTCAAGTTATTTGAAAATTTTTAAAAATGTCATTGAAAAAATTCTTGATTTCCGTCAATCCAGGTGCTTATAATCAAAATTATAGAAAAAGCAAATTCATATCAGTGAAAAATTTTAGACAGAATCGAGAACACGATTCATTACATTCGGTCCCAAAATAAGCCACGATGGCGTGTGTTATGAAACATCCCGAATGCCATCTTGATTATGATAACGATATCAAATTGAAATTAAGGTGGTCGATATGAAGTTAAAAGCAAATTTAATCTTAATTTTTGCAGCAGCTCTTTTTTGTATGCCTGTGCCGAGTTTTGCCCAGAGTCTTTCCATAGAATCAGACACAATAGAGTGGGGAGCTGGAGGCTTAATAAAGTGGGATTTCGGTGAGGTGGAAGTGGGTAATTCTGTCAGCCAGACAGTAGTGCTATCTTCTGCGGATATAAATGCACCGCTAACGATACACAGTGTTTTGATATATGAATTAGGCGATTCTGGCTGGATCCTATCCAGTGATCCCTTTGATATTCTTAACTGTAATCCCTATCCGATTCCGTCGGAATTATATGCGGGAGAAAAAACCGTTACTGTTCAAGTTGGCTTTTCCCCACTTTCCATAGGGCTGTTTGATGATTTCAAATTTACAATTCATTCCAATGATCATTTGGAAGAGTTTACTGAAATTATGCTTACAGGCAGAGGGATCTTTAAATCAACTACAGTTCCCGAGCCGTCTGCTATTGTGCTGTTGGGGATTGGCCTTGTTGCTTTTTCCGGAGCCTTGCGCAGACGTCCAAACAAGCAAAAGAGTTAGTGGATAGCTCTTTCTCTTTCCGGACTTTTATTGGTTACGATTCAGTCAGTTTCATCTATCAAACAGTATACTGTCCCCAAAATTATTAATGATGTCTTCATTGTCTTGCCTTTGAAACGGGTATTTTGTAGTGATAAACAATGCTCCTGCCTGAAGCCACATGCTTCACGATCCATTTATCCTCACCCTCCCAGGTGATAGTGAGCGCATCCCCTTTTTTTGTGCCGGGTATCCCCTGGTGCGCAAGTTTGGCCGGATCTGCCACATGTGCCGGAAGGGTTTGTCCCATGCCGATGCTGAATGTGTTCTCTGACACCGTGCAGTTGCATCCCTCCCAGTGGATCTGCGCGCCCATGTCCTGGTTGAGGGCGCCTTCGTAGGTGCTGACGCCGACGGTGGTGGTGGAAGGCGCTGGCAGCCTTGCCGGGAACAGGAAAGAAAGAGCAAGGACAAGACTGAACATCATAAAAAAACAATTCCTGAGCATTGTGTTTTCTCCTTAATGCCTGCATTTCCACGCCTTGCAGGCCAGGCGACTCGACTCCCAAAAGGGGTAATTTATTTCATCTGCGGTCCCTAGTTTCTGCAGTGCTTTTTAATCTGCTCCTGGGAAGCGGGTTTTCCGATGATGTCCACTGCTTCTTTTCCATAGGTATTGATGAGGTGGCCCCTGGCTGCAGGATTGTCCCTCAACTCCGCGCCGATGACGCAGACCTGATTCATATAAAAATTCAGATCAAACCAGTTTTCAAAATGGTATTTGTTCACATATTGGTCCATAACCTTCAGCTTTCCGGCTGCCATGGCATCGGTGGCGCTCTTCCATTCCTTGAGAGCTGCCAGTGCATTTTTCACCCGTGTTGGGTCAAGCTGCATGCTGATGCCGCCCTGCAAGGCCGGAGGAAGGGTTTCAGACTCAGAGGACGCAGCCTGATCCGGCATTTGCGCTACCGGCTCAGGCTGAAGGGTGGATGACGGCTGACCATTTTTACCCGAGGGCCGATTCTTAAGATCGGCCAGGCCAAGATACTCTTCCCGCTCTATAAAACCTGTACCATCCCGGTCGAAAAACGAAAAGTTTTTGTCCACATCCAGCTTGTTTTTCCACATGGCAGCGTATTCCTTTTTACTCACCCGGTTGTCATGGTTGGTATCCATGGCATTGAAGATTTTTTCCATATCGCCGTTGGTCTGGGCTGGGACACCGGACGGTTTTTCGGCTGTCTGGGGCAATACATTGACAGGTGCATCGGCAGCTTGCGCCGGGGCAGGATCACTCCCGGTCAGTTTGGTGCCGCTGACCATTACCTCGGACACGGCATACACTTCATCGCCTCCGCCAGCAGTCAGCCGCAGATAACGGGCTTTCGCCGGGATAAGTGTAAGTTCAGGCAGAAACTGGGGGTTATGTTTATCAGTACTCACCGTTTCCATGCCGCCATCAATTTCGCCCATATCACCGCCCAGGGTCAGGGCCGGGGTGAAATCATTTCCGTCAATGGAACCCTCAATACTGTAATCATCGTTATTGTCTGCCTGAAGGGTAATGGCTTCGATGCGGTAAACAGCCCCAAGGTCGATTACAAAGGACACTCCGGGTCCAAACCAGGAAACACAGGCCGGGTCATCAAAGGCTGCCTCCTGGGCCGGCATGAAACCGTCAATGAGAAGCGTCTCCGAGTTGAAATATTCACCCTGGCCCTGGACCGCTACAGGTTTGATGGCTGCGGCCCATCCTGGAGAACTCACCATAAGGGCCATGGACATAAGTAAAAAGAAAACAAATTGCCGGGAAACATAAATGATTTTCATTGTATGACCTCCATATCCTTAATTCGTTATTTTGAGTGAACCCTAAACAAAATAAGGCGTAAAATCAAAATCTTACACCTTATCAAGTTACAAGCCTGCAGGAGATATTTTTAGAACGGAATGTCGTCATCTGGAACAGGCATTTGTCCACCAGATGCACCCGGGTTGGTCGGGCTCTGGAAATGGTTGCTGTTTCCTGTATTCTGATATCCGCCACTGCCCTGGCTGCTGCCACCTTGTTGATAGCCACCTTGTTGATAGCCACCGCCACCGCCCTGATTGTCCTGCTTGCCGCCCAGAAACTGGAAATCGTCGACAACGATTTTGGTCATATAGTGGGTTTGACCCTCTTTTTCATAGGTGCTGGTTTGAAGCTTTCCTTCAACATAGATCTGGCTGCCTTTTGACAGGTATTTTTCGAGTATTTCAGCTTGTTTCCCAAAGGAAACAATGTTATGCCACTCAGTTTTTTCCTGTTTCTGGCCGGTTGCCTTGTCTGTCCAGTTTTCACTGGTTGCAATGGAAAAGTTGGTTACTGCTGTACCCTGCTGGGAATATCTGATTTCCGGATCTCTTCCCAGTCTGCCGATTAACATTACTTTGTTAAGACCAGCCATGTATACGCTCCTGTTTAAGTAAAGTGATTGTTTGATTGTTTTTAAAATATTTATCTGATTTAGCCTCTGGTGTCAAAGGGTTAATTTAAAATTTAACAGGGCTTGACAAACAGAGGGCATCGGTTTAAGTTGTTACTGTGGTAGCAACTTAAATAGGGGGCCTTTGATGGAAAATTTTTCAAACTTAAAGGAGCTTGGATTTTCACAATATGAGGCTGCCTGTTATATGGCACTGGTCAGTCAGCATCCTGTGAATGGGTCCCAGTTAAGCAAGATATCCGGTATTGCCAGATCCCGGATATATGATGTGCTCCGCAGTCTTTTGGCCAAAGACTATGTGATTGAAGTTAATTCCGGTCAATTTGCCCCTTTGCCTGCAGATGAGTTGATTCAAAGGCTGAGCCGGCAGTTTGCTGTTAATATCAATGCACTCAAAGCCCAGATTGAAAAATCCTCGCAAAAAGAGTCCATGGAATATGTCTGGACCCTGACCGGGTATGATCATGTTATGGAAAAAGCTGTCCACATGATTCAGGAGGCACAAACAGAAATATATGTCCGTCTTTTCCCTGAAGCCCATTTTCACCTGGAACCCAGTTTGCTGGAAGCAGACAGGCGGGGTGTCAAGATCAGATATATTGCCATGGGAGAGGTCCCTAAAAAATTCGATGTTCAGGTGATGCATCCCAATCATGAACAATTGCAGCAGACCATCGGCGGCCGGTCTTTTGAAGTGATCACAGATAAGAACCAGGCTTTGGTAGGCATTTTTGAAACAGGCAATGAAGAGGCTTCGCCCATCAACTGGACACGGAATCAATGGTTTATTGTTGCCAACCGGGACAGTCTCAGGCATGACTTTTACCATTGTTTTTTAGAAAAAATACTGGACCGGCACCAGGAATTAACGCCGGAAGAACAACGGATTTATCAGATTGTCAAACAAGACGATTAGAGGAGGTGTAAGATGACAGCCATACAAAAACTTCATGATTCTTCAGGGTTTTCCCATGAAGGTGATACCGCCATCTATCAGATGGAAAATACGTTTGGCGCACACCATTATAATCGTATCGGCCTGGTGGTCAGACATGCCAAGGGGTGCTGGCTCACCGATGAGAAAGGCAACCAATATCTGGACTGTCTGGCTGCTTATTCTGCTGCCAACCCCGGTCACCATCATCCGGCCATTGTTCATGCGCTTATAGATGCTCTGTCCAATCAATACGCATCCGTGGTCTCCAATGTGGTTTCCACAGACCCTTTGGGAATCTTTTTGTCAAAAATGGCTCAGTTTACACCCCAGCTGGCCCCGCGTTTCGGCAATCATGGCAACAAAGTACTGCCCAAAAACGGGGGTGTGGAATCGGTTGAAACAGCCATTAAAACCATGCGGTATTTCGGGTTCAAACATAAGGGTATCCAGGATGGAAAGCAGCAAATTATTGTGTTTGACAATAACTTTCATGGCAGAACCATATCTGTGATCTCTTTTTCCTCAAC
>JBDRPM010000148.1:0-15122 GCA_043827005.1 Pseudomonadota bacterium
GGAATTCTTTAGGTATACGAACCGCTTGTGAGCGACCATTTTGAAATATTTTTGCTATTAATTCCATAACATGCCTCCCTTTGTATGGCATGGATGAATGATATATATCTTTATATATCATTCGTTAACAAAGTCAATTGGGAACAAGAAAAACCAGTATTTCTTAATACTTCCTCATGTCGTTAAGTGTTCGTTTTGTATGATCAGGGGTTGACCATGGGTCCATGGGATAGAGAGAATCCGGCTGACGCACAATAGCACCGGGGTCACGGGTAAAACTGGTTATTGAATACCTGAAATGACCGGGTCTGTCCTTGGAGTCAAAAACAGAGAAGGGAATACGAATGTATACACCTTTTTGATCAGCTTCCCTGTTTTTTTGAGATTTAAAGATATCGGTATCTGTTTTGGTGTACCAGGCGCCTATTGTAAAATACTTGAATGACCGCCTCAGATCTATTCGAAATCCTGGGTCTCCGGCCAGAAAACGCCCTAATTTAAGTCCGGCTTCAACTCCCTGGGAGGGTAAAATCTGGGAATAGAGATTCAAGAATGCTGTTGAATACCATTTATCCGGATCATCTCTTAATAAAAAATTATTGTCTGGATCCCGTTTGCGGACAAACTCGGTTTCAAAGCCTGCCCCCCAAAGTCCATTGTTAAAAAATCTGAATACCTCTGCGCCTACTCCTGCATAAGCAGATTCAAAAATCCCTGCAGCAAATCTTCCCTGGACAGACAGGGGAAGATTGATTTTCTGTTCCAGGGCAAGCATGGAAATTCTTAATGTTGATTGAGCTTCATAGTCAAGTAAGTCTGTTCTGACAGCATTTTCTTTTTCAAGGGCATCATAATCAAGTTCGTCATAGTCATTAAACAGGGTCAATGCGACCTCGCCTAAAATAGCACCGCCATACCAGGGTTTATATCCGGCATTGGCTCTGAGAAACCCCTTATGTTTAAAAAAGCCGGTTTTGTTGTTTAAGAATGTTTCTACTTTTGGGGTGACACTATAAGAAAATCGGTCGTCCGGCTCATATACCATTTTTGAGGGCGTGGCTTGTTGTTGATACTCCTGCAAGTTTTCATCTTTATAAAGATTGAGTTTAGAAAAAGTGAGAAACCCTTGTGTGTCAAGATTGCTTTCCATAAAAGAGTTGATGGCACTTCTTGATGTTTTAAGGCTTTGCAGTACGGTAATGCCCTCTTTTATGTTAAGATAATAATTTTCAATCCTGGCGGGTAAAATCTGATTGCAGATTGTGGCAACATGGCCAAAAGATCTTGCATCTGAAAGGTGAAGGCTATTTTCATACTCTATCCATATAGAATTTTCAGCGCATGATACAGCAACATTTTTAAAGCCCTGTTCGTTTAATTGTTTTGAAATAATAAAAGCAAGTTTTTCATTATCAGATTCATAGGCATCCCATTTGAGTTTCTCACCCGGGGCGTAGGGTTTTGTTTTTTCCCATGGCAGAATACCTTCAGGTTTTAACGGAAATACAAAATCAAGACTGCCGGCAATGGTATCTCCTCTCATAAGAGCGGCAGTGGCGTGGATATTATCGGTCAATTTGTATTTAATACCCACATTGACGGGAATAGAGGAATCATCATCCTTGAGGATTTTTGAACCATTTCTGTATCCATACATATTGCCCCGGTCAATGGAAGAATATTCAGCTGACAGAGTAAGGTCCGGAGTAAGATACCATTCGATTCCGCCAAAAACCTTTGTTTGCCTTGTGGGATCTGATGTAAGGAACGCTTCTGCTGTATTAAGACCGCCGGTTCTGTATTCACCGGCAAGGATTCCCTGGCCAAGGCCCAGGGTTACATCAAAATTGCCGAACATCTTTGATGCAACAATATATCGTGAAGGGAACAGACCTGTTCCAATGGCGTCATAAAATCCGGCTGATACCTGTGGGAAAAATTCATTTTCTTTGATTAAAACAGCCCGCATGCCTGCGCTTCTGTCTTTTGTGTCGCCATACCCAAAACCGGGGAAGGCTTCTATGGTATTGGTTTTGGTAAACTGGCCATGGAATTCGAATCGATCAAAAATTCCTATGGCACCACCATAATATGCCCAGGGATCTGCTGTGCCTATTTTTAAACGAACAGCCCAGTCGGGCATAACCCGGGCAGTGGGCATGTTTAAAATACCGGTATATGACTGAAGCGAACCCAGCGCCTGGGCATTTGATTCCCAGGCGTCGGCATTTACAAAGCATCCAAATATGGCAAGCAGAATGGAGCTGACAATAAAAATTGGGTTACAGCGCAAGGAAAAGAGTTACTCCATTCTTTTGAAGGATAGGGTTCAGAATCGGCCGCTTTTTCAGCTTAACAGGCATCTTTTTTATCAGGTTTATCGGGGTCATACCACAATAAGTGTTTGTTTTTATAGGATAATCATTCAAATTTAGGATGGTTTCGCTCTTAGGGCCTGATTTTTGGGTCGAAAAATGGGTTTTAAGAATTTTGCCTGGGATCATCAGTGATTAGAGGTAAATCCAACCAACCCTTTGCGCACACTCAGTATGTCAACATTAATTTGCTCTGCGAGAAAGATCAAATTCCAATTATTGGTTTTCTTTTGTTATGAAATATGCGGAGAATAATTAGCGTACTATTTTATAAAATATCGAAAATGGAAATTTGTTTACCTGTATTTTTCTTATTTTATCAATTATTATTTGATATAGATCAGGATTAAGTTTTATTCTTTCGAGAGTGCTGTCTATTTCATCCATGAATCTTAGGCCGAGGCCTTCTGCGCTCAACTCATACCAGTTAACAGATTCTCGTAGTTCATTTGCTGCTTCTTTTACAAACTTAACTTTGCTCAGAATATCTGTCATATATATCCTGTTTCAAATTAGTCCAATTTGTGGCAGAGTCTGGATTTGCTCTATAATTTGCCAATCTTGTCAGAAGAAGCTTTTTATCTTCTTCTGAGACAGATGTCAGCTCCTGAGATTCTTTTATTTCATCCCAGATATCAGTTATTATGTTGAGTCTTTCGATTACATTCAGCCTTCTTATTTCAGAAAATATTTCATTTTTATTTATTACATCTTGCATAGGCTGTCCCTCTTTTTTTAACATGTTGCATCACTTTAAAATCAAAACACACTTTAGTTATATCATCTTCTTATATAAATCCAAATATAAATTTGATATCAGGGTCTGACCCCGATAAAAATTGTGTTGCAGCGCAAGGAAAAGAGTTACTCCATTCTTTTGAAGGATAGGGTTCAGAATCGGCCGCTTTTTCAGCTATTTTTCAATTTCTTAATTATATTTTTGGCTAAAATCTCATTAATTTCACGATGTCTGGGGATGGGTTGGCAAGCCTTCGTAAGTGGATTTTTGACTGCGGTGATCTTCATATGGGATTTGCCAGAGTCCGTTGTGAAAAGTGTGGACATGAGTATCTTTTGGCGTTTTCTTGCAAGCGTCGGCAATTTTGTCCGTCTTGCCATCAGAAACGGGTGATTGAATATGGAGAATGGCTATTGACGGTTGCTTTCTTGATGATGGCAGTTTCAGAGCAGCCCCGGGCTTTATCCTGGAAGGCCTGGAAGAGATTTTCCAGTATGAGGTGTTGAAAATGCTCAGGAAAGAAGGAAAGATTACTGATGCCGTCATTGAGAATATGCTTTCATGGCGCCATAGCGGTTTCCATGTTTATATCGGTGACAGAATAACGCCTTCAGATAAAACCGGTCTTGGCAACCTGGCCCGGTACATTATCCGTGCTTGCTTTGAGCGCTAAAGCTTCACTTCGTGCCACAGGAAAGAATGGTCTATGTTCCTGCTGAAGACTCAGCAGATGGTGTTGCCAAAGTAGTCTATACATCAAAAGACAGAAAGTCCCGGAAAGTTTTTAACGCACTGGATTGGCTGGCTCGCCTGGTGACCCATATTCCCGGCCGGTATGAACACACGGTCCGTTATTACGGCCACTATTCGAACAAATCAAGGGGAATGAGAAAAAAGGCCGACTCGGATGATACCATTCCTGCCGTTATGCCAAATAAAACGTCTTCCAAAGAATCCCGGCAGAACTGGGCCAGGTTGGTCCAAAAAATTTATGAAGTTGATCCCTTGCTTTGCCCAAAGTGCCAGGGAACCATGAAAATCATCAGTTTTATCGAAGAGCTTGATGTCATTGAAAAGATACTACGCCATCTTGATCTCTGGGATATTCGGAACCATGATCCACCGCAAAAGGTTTCAGATTATATCCTTGAATTGGTCTGCGATGAGACAGACTCCCGGATTCCGGTTTTTGATAGCTGGTATTGATTTTTTTGAATTTGGCTTGAGGAATCATTGGTGAGCTATGCTCAAAATCAGCTCTATTTTGAGATTTTTTCGTTTTTTCCAAGTCTGCTTTGATAATTCCGAAACTTTTTATCCCTCTCTTACCGGTCACCATGGCCTTTTTTGCCTTTTCCACTGCCTGGATTTCCTGTCTGTGTTCTCACTGTCCATAACCGGTTATGCGGATCGCTGCAGACCGGCTGTAAAAATCCCGGCTCCGATCAGTGCAGTTCCTCCGCAACGATTGAACCATCTTCTTACGGTTGTCTTTTGGATGGTTTCCCGAAGCTGACTTGCAAACAGGGCATACAGGGCTGCATTGACCAGGGCCAGCACGAGGAAAGTCCCGCCCAGCAGACATACCTGCTGAAATACAGGGTCACGGGTGCTGATGAATTGAGGCAGAAATGCCACAAAAAATGCGATTCCTTTTGGGTTGAGCGCGGTCACGACATAGGAGCGTTTAAAAAAAGCGCGACGGGGAACAGCTGCTGTGTCATGCTGAAGAGACAGGCCTTCCGGGTTTGTTCTCAACAGGTTGATTCCCAGACAGATCAGATAGACTGCCCCGATCCATTTGAAAACGGTAAACAGCGCTGCAGAGGCACTCATGATTGCACCCAGCCCCAGAAGGGAGAAGGTCATTGCCGTAAAATCGCCCAGGACCACCCCGGCCACGAGCGGCACAACTGACTTCCGGCCATGGGTCACGGCCTGGGTGATCACCAGGATGATGGTGGGCCCGGGTATGATCAGAATAAGGGTTGTGGCAAGAATATAGGTCATCCATATTTCCAGATTCATGGCATCCTCCTTCGGACAGCTGGCATCCGGACCGGAACCAATGAGGATGCAGGCCGTTGCACCGTGGAAAAGCCGGTCTTTCTGACTGATCTCCATCTCCTCCATGGCCTGCTTGGTTGATTCATAGTATTCCCTGTAATACGCATCCAGTGCCGGCATGCCCAGAAGCCTGAGCCCTTTTCTGAACACAACCTTTTGTGCCTTTCTGTTCAGGTCTATTCGTTATATCGTAAGGTGGTTTCATTTCATATCAACGATAGCATCATCTGATACTATCATCAAGCCTTTTACCCGGCATACTCAAGATCAACAGCCCGGCAGATTGGATCGTAAAAAGGATCATTCCCGGATTCACCGGACATCACCTGCTCCATCTCAAACATTGGGCGGGGTCCTTCGATAAACTTCAATTTCTTTCTTTTTTTCCCCTATACCGCTTATTCTGCCAAAGGATTAAATCAGCCTTGCGTCCTCTTCCAGTTCAATGATGAAGTCATCTGCCCGATCCAGAGCCTGGGTTACCAGGTTTTCTATCTGTTGCAGGCTGTCCATGGCTGCCAGTTGTTTTTTCTGCATATGCAGAGGATATAATATCCGGTTCCGTTTATCCAGTTTCGTGTCAAGCTGTGCAAGCAGTCCTGACAAGTGATCAATTACGGTATCGATCCTGTATAATGCTTCTCTGCGGCAGTTTTCGAGCTTTTCTTGAACAATACGATCATTCAGCTTCCGAACCTTTGGCAGCAGCAGTTTTACTTCACCAATTCTGTCACATGGAAAAGCACAGACCAGTATCTGGTTTAATTGTTCATACACATGCAATGTTTCAGGAAAGTTTTTAATCTCGGCAAGATTTTCACGAAAGTCCTCCATTGATTGTATGAAATGCTCCCAGTATAAACCATGTTCTAAATAGAAAACAGACAGCCGTTTTACATCCTGGACGATTTTAAAAATGGTGTCCTTGTGGGTATAGCAATTGGAAAGCAGAGAATAAGAGTCTTTTTTAGCAGACAGCCGCTTTAATGACTGCAGGTGTGTGCTGATCAATTCCTTTCCCGGGAAAAAAGGGTTTTGGGCTTTTCCGGCAAAGGAGATCAGCTGGCTTTCCCAATGCTGAAAAACCGAAAGCAGCGACAGGGCCAACTGGTATTGATCATTTTTATATTCTTGATCATTGTCGTTCGAAATGCTTTGGTAAATTAACGCTGCTTCCCGGAATAAGGCTGGTTTGACTTTTTTATTGGTGATCAGCTCCACGGAATTTTCAGGTGATTGCAGAAGATGACGTTTGGCCTCAAACGACGTCAGAACGCAACCCTTCCTTCGAAAATGGATTTTCATTTCATGGGCTGCCCAGAACAACCACTGGAGTATGTCTGAACAGGGCCATCCCTGTGTCTGGGCTGTGTGATCCACAAAATCCGATATGAAAACCTGGCCCTGGGCCTCCATCATTGTTTCAAGGCTGTCAACAATAAAATCCTGGTGATCCTCTGTATGATCGCCAAACTCGAGCATCAATTGTCTTGGCCCCAATTCAACGCCTTTTATATCCTGAATCTTTATCATTTTTATCCTGAATTGGAAATTAGCACAGCAATATTCTCATCGTCAATTGAAAGCTGATTTTTGTCTTGACTAAAATCATTCCGGAATGAGAAAACTAGGAGAAGATATTGACAAATTCATACCACAATGTGACATTAACTGCTTGATTACAGCATCACAGCCAATAAAAGGAATTAATCATGACATCAAAACATGAGTACCACTTTGAAACCCGGGCGATCCATGACGGGCTGAAAGACACACCCTGGGAAGGTGCAACCCTGCCACCCATTTTCCAGTCTGCTGCCCATTATCACGAAAGTGCGGACAGCTTAAGCAACACCTTTGCCGGGAAAACAACCGACCATATCTATATGCGCTTAAGCAACCCCACCAACCGGTTTTTAGAAAAAAAACTGGCCAACCTGGAATCCGGGGCAGGGGCAGTTGTGACCGGTTCCGGCATGGCTGCCATCTCCAATGCCTGTATGACATTGCTTCGGGCAGGTGATGAATTTGTGGCTTCAAAATCTTTATTCATGTCATCTTATTTATTGTTCACCAATATCTTTAAAAAATACGGGATCACGGTAAGACTGGCTGACCCGTTAAACCTGAATGACATCCAACAGGCCATCAATGACAAAACCCGGTTTGTGTATATGGAAACCATTACCAATCCGGGAATGGAGATAGCAGATATCAAAAGAATCTCTGATCTGGCCCATTCAGCCGGCATTCCGCTGCTGATGGACAATACTTTGGCATCTCCCTGGCTGTGCCGTCCCCTTGAACTGGGAGCAGATGTTGTCATCCACTCCACAACCAAATACCTGTCCGGTCATGGCGGTGCCCTGGGCGGCGTTGTGGTGGATAAGGGAACCTTTGACTGGACCTGTGACAAATTTTGTGATTTTGCACCCTTTGTTGAGCAGAAAGGAAACCTGGCCTTTATCCATCGGCTGTTCAAAGAATACCATATCAATTTTGGAACCACCCAGGCTCCCTTTCACTCCTACCTGACCGCTCTTGGCCTGAACACGCTGGGACTTCGCATGGAACGTCACATGAAAAATGCCATTGCCGTGGCCCGATTTTTAAAAAAACACGCCAAAGTTCAATGGGTGAATTTTCCGGGATTTGAAGATCACACCTCGCACCAGATTGCTAAAGCTCAATTTCATAACCTGGGCTTCGGTGGTATGCTGACCTTTGGCTTAACCGATCAAAAAGCGTGTTTCAACCTCATTGATAACCTGGACATGATTTTAAACCTGGCCAACCTGGGGGATTGCAAAACCCTGATCATCCATCCGTATTCATCCCAGTATGTTTCTTTTCCCCAAAAGCTTAAAGATCAAGTGGCCGACCCATGTCTGCTGCGGCTGTCCCTTGGGGTGGAACATGCCGACGATATCTGCAATGACCTTGAACAGGCCCTGGGAGCAGTTTAAACACGACCATGAGCGAATATACAGAACATACCCGGGACGGAAAAACCGTGGGTCTTGTTAAACGACAATTTTTCACCTTTGCCATGCCCCCGGACCGGCTGAAGCTGGAAAGCGGGGCCAGTATTGCGCCAGTCACCATTGCCTATGAAACCTGCGGAACACTCAATGCAGACAAAAGCAATGTCATCCTGGTCCTCCATGCGCTTTCAGGAGATTCCCATGTGGCTGGATTCTATGATCCTGCCGATACCAAACCCGGCTGGTGGGACATCATGGTGGGTCCGGGCAAAGGGATTGACACGGATCAATATTTTGTGGTGTGCTCCAATATTATCGGCTCCTGTATCGGTTCAACCGGGCCAGCCTCCATGAACCTTGAAACCGACCGCCCCTATGGTACGGATTTTCCCCTGATCACCATCGGTGATATGGTCAAAGCCCAGAAAGCGTTGCTGGATTATCTGCAGATTGACTCTCTATTGTCTGTTATTGGCGGCTCTGTGGGCGGCATGCAGGTACTTGAATGGTGTGTCAGATATCCGGACATGGTACGATCAGCCATTCCCCTGGCCACCACTACCCGGCATTCTGCCCTGGCCATTGCCTTTAACGAAGTGGCCCGCCAGGCGATCATGGCAGATCCCAACTGGAACGAAGGTCATTACTATGCAGGCAAAAAACCGGATATGGGCCTGGCCATTGCCCGGATGATCGGCCATATCACCTATTTGTCCGATGAATCCATGCGCACCAAATTTGGCCGCAAGCTTCAGAACCGGTCTGCCTTAAGCTTTGAATTCGGCGCTGAATTCCAGGTGGAATCCTATCTTCAATACCAGGGCCAGAAATTTATCGAGCGCTTTGATGCCAACTCTTTTTTATACATTACCAAGGCTGCCGACTATTTTGATCTGGCTGAACAATATGGCAGCGGTTCACTGGTTAAGGCTTTTTCAAGATGCAAAGCAAAATTTTTAGTGGTCTCCTACACCTCGGACTGGCTGTATCCCACATACCAGTCCAAAGAAATGGTCAAAGCCATGAAAAAAAACAACCTGGATGTCAGTTTCTGTGAAATTGATGCCCAATGGGGACATGATGCCTTTTTACTCCCGGATGCCCGGCTGGACAACCTGATCAAAGGGTTTTTAAGGGGGCTTTCCCATGATTAATGACTCTCTTAGATATGATCTGAAGATCATCGCATCCTGGATAGAGCCCGGATCAAAAGTGCTGGGCCTTGGCTGTGGCGAAGGCGACCTGCTGTTCTGGCTGAAAAAAGAAAAACAGGTTATTGAGCGCGGCATTGAGATTGAAGAATCAAAGGTGGTCAAATGTATTGAAAAAGGGATTTCCGTACTTCAGGGCGATATCTATGAAGAGATGGAAGATTATCCTGACAACACCTTTGATTATGCCATCTGTTCCCAGACCCTTCAGCAGGTCTATGACCCGTCCACATTGATCGCATCTATGATGCGGGTGGCCAGAATGGGTGTGGTCAGCTTCCCGAATTTTGGTCACATAAAGGTCAGAACCCACCTCGCCCTCACGGGTCGTGCGCCTGTAACCAGAGAACTGCCCTATTCATGGCACGATACCCCCAATATCCGGGTGCTCAGCATAAATGATTTTCAAACATTCTCAAAACAGGTTGGCTTTAAGATTTTAAAACAAGCTGCCATCAATACAAAAAATAACCAGCAAGAGGGCAGAACCATTACTTTTTTACCAAACCTTTTTGCCACTTACGGCATTTTTCTAATCGGCAGGGAATGAAAACAATGAACACAAATCAACAAATCCGGGACAAAGAACAGACAATCGAAAAAATAAAAGCCATTAAAAAAAACCTGGGCAATCAACTGGTAATCCTCACCCATCATTATCAGCGAAAAGAGATTGTTGATCTGGGCGACTATCAGGGAGATTCTTTTGCCTTATCCCAGAAGGCTGCCAATGATGAAAAAGCCCGATATATTGTTTTCTGCGGCGTCCACTTTATGGCAGAAAGTGCCGCCATCCTGGCCAAAAGCCACCAGACCGTCCAGATTCCCGACATGAATGCCGGCTGCTGGATGGCGGATATGGCGGACGCTGTTCTGGTTGAACGAGCCTGGAACGATGTGATCGCCATCACCGGAGAAAACAGTGTTACACCACTGGTTTATATGAATTCAGATGCCTATATCAAGGCCCACTGCGGACAAAACCAGGGGGCGGTCTGCACCTCTTCCAATGCGCCCAAGGCTTTTGAATGGGCGTTTAAACAAAGAGAAAAAATCTTTTTTTTCCCAGACGAGCATCTGGGACGAAACACAGGCAACACCCTTGGCATCCCCCAGGATCAGATGCTGGTATGGGACCCTGCAAAACCATTGGGAGGAAACACAAAACAAGACATTCAAAAAGCAAAAGTCCTGCTGTGGAAAGGGTATTGCCTGGTCCACACCCGGTTTACTGTTCCAGAAATAGAAGAGATGAGAAAAACTCATCCCAACGCCTTGATCGTGGTTCATCCGGAATGTACCCAGGAAGTGGTTAAGGCCGCCGACGCTGTCGGATCCACCAGCTTTATTGTCAATTACGTAAAAAATGCACCGGTTGGCAGCACCATTGTCATTGGAACAGAAATCAATCTGGTCAAACGACTGGCCATTGAAACCCCGGATAAAACCATTCTCCCGCTCAAAGACTCTTTTTGCCCGAACATGTTTAAAATCAATCTGGACAACCTGCTATTCACCCTTGAACACATCGGCAAAACAAACATGGTCACTGTTGATGAAGACATCAAACAAGATGCCCTGATCGCCCTGGAAAACATGCTGGCATTGTAGGCAAATTCAAAGATTATGAACTGCTGTCCCATCCGGATGCATTAAAATCGTTTAAAGGGTTTTGTCAGAAGGCCTGGAAAAGCATCTCTACCGGTAGAATTCATAACTTTTCAAATATTCAACCATCCAGATTCATTAGCAAATACGCTTTAAAAATTATCTACAAAAAAACCAAAGCGGGCGATGCCCGCAACCCACCCGATGAATGGTGCATTTTTTTAGGGATAGCTGCAAAAGCATTCATGAATTCTTTATAATACTGGCAATATTTCCGGCCGTCTTTAAGTGATCCGGTGCTCATAGATTAATCCTTGACAGTGATACCACATTTCAGTATCATTTATTTCATGAACAGCAAATATAAAAAGATCCTGGCGGATATATTTTCTCATCCAACACCCGGAAATCTTGAATGGCGGAAAATCGAGTCGCTATTTTCATATCTGGGTGCGGTGTCGATTGAGGGAAGCGGCTCACGGGTGTCTTTTATATTGAACAACGAAAAGGCCGACTTCCACCGCCCACATCCGGGCAAGGAAGCCAAACGGTACCAGGTGAAAAACGCCATGGATTTTTTAATCAGAGCGGGGGTAAAACCATGAACATACTGAATTATAAAGGATATACGGCAAAAATAGAGTTTGATCCTGATGATAACATCCTGTTCGGTAACATTATTGGCGTCCGGGATACGGTAGGTTTTCACGGAGAGTCTGTGATTGAATTGAAAAAAGCCTTTCATGAGGCTGTTGATTTTTATCTTGAAAGTTGTGAAAAAGTGGGAAGAACGCCAGATAAACCTTTTTCCGGTAATTTTACGGTGCGGGTCGATTCTTCCCTGCATGCCGAAATTGCAGCCGCTGCAGCCCATGAAAGAAAAAGTCTGAATCAATGGATTTCCGATACCTTGAATCAGGTTGTCCATTCGCATGAAAATCAGGTTTAATAGGATGCCGTGTTGTCACCTGTGCCATAGATTTTTCCCCGCCTGTGGATTGTCACCCCGGCCCGGGACAATTTAAAGATGTTTCATATGGCAGTGGAAGCCCTGGGCGATGTGGGGGTGAAGGAGCCGGAAAAGTGCCTCCTGGCTGTCCGGTCGCTCCAGACCCTGACTCTTGTGATGTCCCGGTTCCCGCTGCCAGGGGGTATGATTGAGGCCTCCCGGGAATTTGCCCGGAAAAGGGGGTTTGACCTGGATTATTTCCCGGGCATCCAACCAGGAGATGCCGACCGGTTTATCCGTCTGAATCCGCCGGTATATTACAAGGCCATGCAGGAACTCTTGTCAGACAGGGCCGGGGCCTTTATCAATTCCTATGCCTTTGATATCACCGCTGCCACGGACAACCGGCCCTATTTTCATAATTTTTTCAAACCCGCGCTGGTCAAGACCATCAGAACCTATGGCCCGTCCCAGATCCCGGTCACGGAATGGGGGTGGCTGATTCTGGCGATCCTCCTGGTCCCGGTTCTGTTGACGGCCTTTGGGTGCATCCTTTTGCCGGTGATCGCAGCCCGGCACCAGGCCGGAAGCAAGGGCCGGTATCAGATGGGGGCAGGACGGCGCACTGTGCCGGCCACCTATTTTTCCCTGATCGGGGTAGCCTATTTTTTTGTTGAAATGCCCCTGATCCAGAAAATGAGCCTTTTTCTGGGGCACCCGTCCTATTCGTTTACTGTCGTCATTGCAGGGCTTTTGATATTTTCAGGCCTTGGCAGCCTGTTTTCGGGCCGGGTGTTTGTGAAAATCAACCCCATGTCTGCATCCTGCCTGATCGTTTCGGCCCTGGTGTCAGCCTTTGTTTTTGGTGCCGGCTTCATTTTTTCCAGGGCCATGGCCTGGCCTGCGGGTCTTAAAATTTTCCTGGTTCTTTTGCTGCTTTTCCCGCCCGGTTTTTTTATGGGCATGCCCTTTGCCTGCGGTCTTACCCGGATCAAACAGGATCAGGCGGCTGCCCTGCCCCTGGCCTGGGCTATCAACGGGTTTGCCGGCGTGGTGAGCATTCTTAGCGCCACGCTTCTGGCCATCCTGTCCGGATTCAGGGTCGTGCTCATCCTTGCAGCAGTTTTTTATGCACTGGCAGGCGTGCTCTCCTGTTATCCGGAATATGGGATGATTAAGGGAAAACGCTTGTAATTTTTTTTTAGATGAAGACATTAAAAAAGATGCCCTGATTGCCCTGGAAAACATGCTGGCATTGTAGGCAAATTCAGAGATTATGAACTGCTGCCCCACCCGGTTGCATTAAAATCGTTTAAAGGGTTTTGTCAGAAGGCCTGGGAAAGCGTCTCTACCGGTAGAATTCATAACTTTTCAAATATTCAACCATCCAGATTCATTAGCAAATACGCTTTAAAAATTATCTACAAAAAAACTATTGACACCAATTTTTTAATTATTAGATTAGGCACAAATCCGATACTTTTGTGAGAGCAGTGGTCTGGCAGACAGCGACAACGCCTTTTTGATCAACTTTCATGGAAATGTCCTGCCGCCTGCCCAATCTGTTCTTGCAATAATGATCAACCACATATCAAGGAGGAAAAATTATGTTTACAAGACTAAGTGATATTGACAGATTGTTTGGAACCATGAATCTTCTTCAAAAAAGGCTGGACAATCTATACGCTGACTATGGGAAACCATCCATTTACAAGTGGAACTTAGACGAAAATTCTCCCAGAACCAATCTATATGAAACCGGGGATCATTTTGAAATTCGGGCTGAAGTTCCAGGGCTTGGAAAAGACCAATTGAATGTAAAGATTCAAGGCAATTATCTTGAAATCACAGGGACTCGGAGCGCAGATACACCAGAAGGATATAAAATCCATAAAACCGAAAGGCACACAGGGTCATTTTCAAGAAGTTTTACCCTGCCGGCTGATGTTGATTCAACAAAGGCGGATGCTAATTTAAAAGATGGCATTCTCTATCTGACGCTTCCAAAATCTGAAGCTGCAAAACCCAAAAAAATTATGATCAATTAAAACATAGATTAATTTATTTTTTAATGGAGGCTTGTCATGGATAAAAGCACTGAACTTACAAAAACAAAAGAAAAAACCATTGAAAAAACCAAGACGTTCTTTGAATTGGCACCGGCCGTAGATATCTACGAAAATGAAGACGAAATATTGCTTTATACAGATATGCCAGGCGTTGTCAAACAGGATATTTCAGTTAATATTGACAATGGAACGCTTTCTTTGTCCGGCATAAGAAAATTAACGCCCCACAATACGGCCATCTGGGAAGAATTTGGCGATGTTGAATATGTCAGAAATTTTTCAGTTCCCCAGGCCATTGATATTGAACGGGTTGAAGCAGAGCTAAAAGATGGCGTGTTAAGGCTTCATCTGCCCAAATCAGAAGCTGCCAAACCAAGACAAATCGAAATCAAGACCGCTTAATTGATTTTGATCCTCTTTAACGCCTGACATTTAAACGCTGTGGGGAGGCTTCTGGGGGGGCCTCCCCACAGCTATAAATTTCGGCACAACAATTGTCAGAGGCAAAATGGCTGCCATTATTCTGACAACCATTTTGTAAGCATGTCATTCATCTGTTGGGGGTCACATGGTTTGAGCAAAAAATCAGTCATCCCCGCTTTTTTCAATTTATCCTGAACAGTCTCTATCGAATGCCCGGTTAACGCAACAATTGGAATGTCTGTATGGCCCAGGGCTCTGATTTTTTCACAGGCTTCAAAGCCATTGAGGTCCGGCATTTCAATATCCATTAAAATAAGGTCATAGTCTTGTTCCATGATCAGTGCAATGGCTGCCCAGCCATTTTCAACAGGAGTCACTGTATGGCCGGACCGCTCTAAAAGCGCTGAGGTAAATTTTACATTTACAGGGTTGTCCTCCACCAATAAAATTTTACTGGGCTTACTATTGGCGACTGTCTGATTGGGATCACCTGCTTTTGTCAACCCTGGGTCATCAGCCAAAAGGGCTTCCTGAAAAAAGGGAAGGGTGATGGTGAATACGGATCCCCTGCCAAGCCTGCTGTCAACCTTGACCTCTCCATTATGGAGTTTGACAATTTCCCGTACAATGGACATGCCAAGACCGGTTCCCTTTTCCCCTTTTGTTCCTTTTCTGCTTGATCGTGAATATTTGTCAA
>JBDRPM010000149.1:0-8470 GCA_043827005.1 Pseudomonadota bacterium
CATTTTGTTCATAACGCAGCCTTCGGGAATATCCAGTTTGAACAAATCCTGCTCATTGATTTTGGGGGTCTGAACCAGTTTGTTTTCCTTTATTTCATAGGAATGCAGGGAAAAGTCTTCACAGATGGGACACTGATAAACCCGGCCATTGGGGAAAATAAAATAGTTGTCTGCCACATTGCCTGCACATTCGAAAGGTTCATTTTCATCTAAAAATACTTTTGGATAGGTCACCACAATTTTCTGGGCCGCAATGATCCGGGCTACTTTAGGAATGGTTTTGCGCCAGATTTCTTTTGATACCTGGAGATTTCGGGCTTTTTTTGATGACTCCCCTCTCATGCCGATCACCTGGATAAAAAAATGTTTGATCCCCAGATCTTTTACAAGATCTGGCATGTGTTCAAGTTCATGGATGTTTTTATCGGATACCGTATAGATCATGGAGCAGGTAAACCCTTTGGTCACAGCCTGCTTTAATCCGCTTAAAACCGCATTGTAACACCCATCCCCCCGGATGGCATCATTGGTTTGTTGTGTGGCCCCATCCAGAGAAAAGGAAAGAAAGTCAATATCATCAGGGATTATTTTGTTCAAGATATCATGGAAAAGATATCCATTGGTATCGATGGTGATGGATTTGAAATTCATTTGTCTGGCAAATTTGACCACAGAACTTAAGTCAGGATGAAGTGTGGGCTCTCCACCCAGCAGCACCAGGTTGGTCTGCCTGGCCTTGTCTTTGAATATCGATAGCCAGTTTTGGATGGTCGCAATATCAAGAATCTGACTGCCGTGCTGATCCGGATTGATATAGCAGTGGGTGCATGACAGGTTGCATTTTGTCAGAATATGGAAAAAAAGATTACTCGAATCCTTTGAAAAGGCAACCGTTTGTTTTTGCATCTTATCCCATGCACTGCTTGGTAAAATTAGGATCAAAGGGAACCGGATAGGACCCGTCAAAGCAGGCCTTGCAAAAATTATGTTCCGGATTTTCCACGCCCGAGGCTTCCAGCATGCCTTCAATGGAAAGATAATGCAGAGAATCAAGACCCAGATGATCTTTCAACTCGGCCACTGTTTTTTGGGCGGCAATCAATTCTCCTTTGGAGGAAAAGTCAATACCATAATAACAGGGAAACTTATGAGGCGGACAGGAAATGCGCATATGAACTTTTTTGACCCCAAGTTCCCGCAGGGCTTTAACCCTTGTTTTGGCGGTTGTCCCCCGAATGATGGAATCTTCAATAATAATAATGTCTTTTCCCTTGATCAGTTCTCTGACCGGGTTGAGCTTGACCCGAACGGTAAAGTCCCGCATCGACTGGGTGGGCTGGATAAAACTTCGACCCACATAATGGTTGCGGATCATGCCCATTTCAAAGGGAATGCCGGATTCTTCTGCATAGCCAAGGGCGGCATAATTGCCTGAATCCGGGAACGGCATGACCAGATCGGCATCCACAGGGGCTTCCTGGGCCAGTCTTCTGCCATGGGCTTTTCTCATCTGATAGACATTTTTTCCATCAATGGTGGAATCGGGCCGGGCAAAATAAATATATTCAAAAATACACAGGGATTTGTGTTTGGCTGCTTTGGGGTGTTTAATGCTTTTTATCCCGTCTTCGTTGATAATAACAATTTCTCCGGGGTCCAGCTCCCGGATAAATTCAGCCTGGATCAGGTCAAAGGCGCAGGTTTCAGAGGCCAGCACATAATGACCGTTCAGTTTTCCAAGGGCCAGGGGCCGGAAGCCGTTGGGGTCTTTCATTCCGATGATTTCACCTTTGCAGGTTAACAGAATCATGGAGTATGCCCCTTCAATTTTTGAAACAGCCTTTAAAATGGCATTTTCATAGTCACCACTGACCAGATTTTTGATGAACATATGCAAAAAAACCTCTGAGTCCATGGTGGTCTGGAAGATGGACCCCTGCTCTTCAAGTTCCCGGCGCAAAATATGTGCATTAACCAGGTTTCCGTTGTGGGCAAGGGCATAGGACCGATGACGGTGATTGACCAGAAAGGGCTGGGCATTGGCCAGAACCGAATCGCCTGTGGTGGAATAACGGACATGCCCGATGGCAGAGCCGCCTTCAATTCTTTCCAGGTCTTCAACATTAAAGATTTCCGGAACCAGGCCCATGCCTTTGTGGGAAAAAATTTTGTCATTTTCTCCCCGATTGACTGAGATGCCGGCGCTTTCCTGTCCCCGATGCTGGAGGGCATAAAGCCCGAAATAAGTTATTTTTGCAGCTTCCGGATGTTTATAAAGCCCGAATACGCCACATTCATCTTTGGGCCTTTCACTGTCGGATAAAGGAGCTGTTACGATATTATTCATATGTGTTTTCCTGATGATAGTCCTGAATGGGTTTAACACTGAGGGGTTCTCGTTTAAGGGCCTGAATCGCACTGCAGATCGCCCTGGCCCCATCTGTTGTTGTGGCATAGGAGATTTTATATTTAATGGCGGCACGTCTGATTTCATAACCATCCTGCTTGGTCTGGCTGGAGGCACCGGTATTTAGAATAAACTGAATTTCATTGTTGGTCATTGCATCCACAACATGGGGCCGACCTGCCGAGACTTTTTTAATCATTTTTGCCGGCACATCATTTTCTTCAAGAAATTGAGCTGTCCCTTTTGTAGCAAGGATATTAAAACCCATCTCATGAAAGTTCCTGGCCACTGACAACGCAGCATCTTTGTCCTTGTCCTGGACACTGATAAAAACCGTGCCCTCGGTGGGAAGCTTCTGGCCTGCAGCCAACTGGGCTTTGGCTACAGCAGCACCCAGATCCTTGTCAATGCCCATGACTTCGCCTGTGGATTTCATTTCAGGGCCAAGCACCGGATCAACATTTTCAAACCGGTCAAAGGGCATAACCGCCTCTTTGACACAATAATACGAAGGAATGATTTGTCGGGTAAATCCCAGCTCTTTTAGTGTTTTACCCAGCATGACCTTGGTGGCCAGCTTGGCCAGAGGGATGCCAATGGCTTTGGAAACAAAGGGAATAGTTCGAGAGGCTCTTGGATTAACTTCAATAATATAGACGGTATCGTTCATGATGCCGAACTGGATATTCATTAATCCTTTGACCTTTAATTCTTTTGCAATGGCCTCGGCTGCTGCCCTCATCTGTTCAATATGCTCTGCTTTAATCGAGTACGGCGGCAGGACACAGGCCGAGTCTCCGGAGTGAATCCCGGCTTCTTCGATATGTTCCATCATGCCGCCGATAATGGTGGTTTCACCGTCGGAAATAGCATCCACATCAAGCTCATAGGCTTCTTCAAGAAATTTATCGATGAGTACGGGTTTGTCCGGGGATGCCAGGATGGCCAGGTTAAAATATTGTTCAAGATCTTTTTCATCATAGACAATTTTCATGGCCCGGCCGCCCAGAACAAATGAGGGTCTGACCATGACCGGATAACCGATCTCCCGGGCAACAGCCCTGGCTTCTGAGTAACTTGTGGCAATTCCGTTTTCCGGCTGCCGCAGGCCCAGTTTGGTAAGCATGGCCTGGAACAGATCCCTGTCTTCTGCCCGGTCAATGCTTTCCGGGCTGGTGCCGATGATGGGAACACCGGCCTTGTAAAGGTCGGTGGCCAGGTTCAGCGGAGTTTGTCCGCCGAACTGGACAATCACGCCATAGGGTTTTTCTTTTTCCACAATGTGGAGAACATCCTCCCGGGTTAAGGGCTCAAAATAGAGTTTGTCCGAAGTATCATAGTCTGTGGACACGGTTTCCGGGTTGGAGTTGACCATGATGGATTCCACCCCTTCCTCTTTTAAGGCAAAAGAAGCATGAACACAGCAGTAGTCAAACTCGATGCCCTGACCGATCCGATTGGGACCGCCCCCTAAAATGATGACTTTTTTCTGGTCAGACACCCGGGCTTCACATTCGGTTTCATAGGTGGAATAGTAATAAGGGGTCACAGCTTTAAATTCTGCGGCACAGGTGTCCACGAGTTTATAAACCGGGACAATACCCAGTGCCTTTCTTCTTTGCTCAATCTGACGGTCAGTCAGCTGGGTTAAAAAGGCAATCTGTTTATCTGAAAATCCGTATTTTTTGGCCTGTTCAAACAACTCTTTTGGCAGGTCTTTGCCAGCCAGCTTGACCTGTTTTTCAAGGTCCACAATCTGTTTCATCTGGTTGAGAAACCAGGGATCGATATTGGTCAACTCATAAATCTTGCCAATGGGCATGCCATGTTCAAGGGCATATTTTAAATAAAACAGTCTTTGGGAATTGGGCGAAGACAATTTGTATTCCAGATCATTTCCAGCCACGCTGCCGGGAGCCGGATCTTTTCCGTCCGCACCGAATCCGGCCCGGCCGATTTCAAGGGAGCGTATTCCTTTTTGTAATGCTTCTTTAAAGGTTCGGCCAATGGACATGGTTTCCCCCACAGACTTCATGGCCGTGGACAGGACATCTTCAGCTTCGGGAAATTTTTCAAAAGTCCATCTGGGGATTTTCACCACGCAATAATCAATGGAAGGCTCAAAGCAGGCCATGGTTTCACCGGTGATATCATTGGGGATTTCATCCAGCGTATACCCGACGGCCAGCTTGGCTGCAATTTTTGCAATGGGAAAGCCCGTGGCTTTGGAAGCCAGGGCAGAACTTCTGGAAACCCTGGGGTTCATCTCCACCACAATAATTTCCCCATCCACCGGGTTTACGGCAAACTGAACGTTTGATCCACCCGTATCCACCCCGATTTCACGCATAATGGCGATGGAAGCATTCCGAAGTTTCTGGTATTCTTTGTCAGACAGGGTCTGGGCCGGGGCAACGGTAATGGAATCTCCGGTATGAACCCCCATGGCATCCACGTTTTCGATCGAACAGATAATGACCACATTGTCTGCATGATCACGCATAACTTCCAGTTCATACTCTTTCCATCCCAGGACGGATTCTTCAAGCATGACCTGGGTGATGATACTGGCATCCAGTCCGGCTTTTGCCATACGTTTGAGTTCTTCCATGTTGTAGGCAACCCCGCCGCCGGTTCCACCAAGGGTGAAACTGGGCCGGACAATGATGGGAAAACCAATGACTTTTGCGACCGCTTCCACTTCAAGCATGTTTTTGGCAAAACCGCTTTCAGGAATTCTCAGGCCGATCTTGTTCATGGCATTCCGGAAAAGCTCCCGGTCTTCTGCTTTATTGATCGAGTCGATGGAAGCCCCGATCATTTCAACATTGTATTTTTCCAGAATTCCGGTTCTAGCGGTTTCTATGGCGGTATTCAACCCGGTCTGGCCGCCAAGGGTGGGCAACAGCGCATCCGGGCGTTCCTTTTCAATGACCTTGCACACGGTTTGGGCAGTAACCGGTTCAATGTAAACACGATCGGCTGTTTCAGGATCCGTCATGATGGTGGCTGGGTTTGAGTTGATCAGAATAACTTCATAGCCCTCTTCTTTAAGGGCTTTGCAAGCCTGGGTGCCGGAATAGTCAAACTCGCAGGCCTGGCTGATAATAATAGGGCCCGCTCCGATGATCAGAATTTTTTTTATATCGTTACGCTTTGGCATTTTCAATCACTTTTGCAAACTGGTTAAAAAGGTAGGCTGCGTCATGGGGACCAGGAGAGGCTTCCGGATGATATTGCACGGCAAAAACCTTGACAGTGTCGTTTTTAAGGCCTTCAAGGGAATCTTCATTCAGGTTGATATGGGTCATGATTGCGTCGTTTTTTCCAATGGTATTTAAGTCCACGGCAAACCCATGATTCTGGGAGGTAATTTCAACCTTGTTGGTGGCCAGGTTTTTCACCGGCTGGTTGCCGCCCCTGTGCCCGAATTTGATTTTCATTGTTTTTCCGCCCATGGCAATCCCCAACAGCTGCATCCCAAGACAGATGCCAAAGATGGGCACTGATCCTAAAAGCGCTTTAATGGTGTCCACGGCATAGGTCAAAGGCTCCGGATCTCCCGGACCATTGGACAGAAAGATCCCGTCCGGGTTCAGGTTCTTAATTGTGTCAGCACTGGTTTTTGCCGGCACGACAAGAACTTCTAACCCGACGGCTTCAAGACAGCGGATAATATTGTATTTAATACCGAAATCAAGGGCCACGACACAATGTTTTTTACCCTTGTGGCGCCAGATAGACGGATTGCTCAGATCGTTGATCTCAATGGGGTCTGGCTGGTTGTTTTTCCAGAAATAGGGGTGCTCGGTAGTGACTTTTTCCACAAGATCACTGCCTTCCATGGACGGGCTTTGACGGGCCTTTTTAACCAGGGATTCCGGATCAAGATCGGATGTGGAGATAATGGCTCTCATGGCGCCGGATTTTCGGATGTGACGGGTCAGTGCTCGGGTGTCCAGGTCTTCAATGCCCAGGATATGATCTTTGATCAGATAATCGGCAAGGGTTCCGGTTGATCTGAAATTGCTGGGAAAATCCTGATATTCCTTGACAATAAAAGCAGCGACCTGAATGTGGTCTGATTCAATATCCTCAGGACAGACACCGTAATTGCCGATTAAAGGGCAGGTCATGGTGACCATTTGTCCATAATAGGACGGGTCGGTTAAAATTTCCTGGTATCCGGTCATGCTGGTATTGAAAACGATCTCCCCTGTTGTCTCTCCAGGGCCGGTAAAGCTTTTGCAGGGAAAAATTCTGCCGTCTTCAAGAGCTAATAATGCTTTCATAACTATTCATACCTGTTGGCCATAGTGTTGATATAAAATATCCGGGCAATCCCCGGATGAATCTTCCGATTTGAAAAACCTTTATAAATCGGACCTATTTAAATAGCACAAAACATGTAATTTTGGCAAGTTACTTATTGCGGATGGCTGTAAGGGTGATAATTTCTTTGAGGACATGACTGCGATGAAGCTCCGGACAGAGTGTTAAATATCACCAGTTTGATCAAATAAAAACGCAGCTTTTCAGAAAGGAAACGCCATTCAATTGAATCTGATAAAAAAAGTTTTAATATCGAGAACTTACAACAATATAGCGTTTGGCATAAAAATTGTAGGGCCTTGAAGAGAAACGGTTTGATAAAAGGGATACATGAAAGAGGAGAAAAAATGGATACTATCAAAAACAGGCAAGCAAAAAAAACGATAGAGGAATATTACAGTGCAGAGTTTCAGCTCAACCAGTCTAAAATTATGTACCACTTCAAACTTCGAAAAAGCCGGACCGAGTCAATGTTTGCTGTTTTAAAGGAAGGCTCAAAAGCCCTGGAAGATATCAAAGAAGGAGATATCATTGACATGCGGTATTATTATACAGACAAATCATTGCCCGCAGAACAAAAGCAAACCCGGATTAAGTATATTACAAAAGACAGTTCAGCCGGGTTTAAAGATCACTTTGTTGTCGGGCTTGCTTTTTTTGCCGAAGAAGGGCGGGGGGTGGCCTGAAAAGGTATTTTTTTCATATTTGCAGTGACCTTATTCGATCACGGTCATCAATCATAGTCTCCCCGCAGTGCATATTGACAGCCCATATTGCTATGATCAGGGCTTTTTGAAAGTATTAATCTGGCGTGTCTACCGTTTCCATTGGAAAACGGGTGAATGAAAACCAACCGATGATGAAATCGGACAGCAAATTCATCCGTAGGGTATGCATCAAACTCAAGCCAACCGGCTGCTTCATCACAGAGTTTGTGAACCTCCACCGGGATATCAACATACCGGATGCCAATATTCTTTTCTGTTTTTCGGTATTTCCCGGCCCATTTCCACACATCACCAAACATTTTTTTGTGAAGCCGGCAAATGAAATCCGTATTCAGGATTTTGTCTGATTTAATTGTTTTCATCCAGGCAGAGGCTCGTGCAATATTCTCCAACTCCAATGCATCGAGTTCCCCTTTGATGGTGATGTGTGTAGGGATTAATCCTTTAATCTCATCAAATTCTAATGGAGTGGCACCATCTTCAATCTCAATCATTTGAACTTCTTATCCCATAGTTTTGAAGGAGATTCCAAGATTTCTTCCACTATACTCTCAAAAGCTGCTTTAGAATGGTGATTCGTCAACTCCTGCGCTTCAAGATACATATGATGTGAAATCGTATTCATTCTTTCCCGCGCAAGGCAAGCGGCTTGATTCCTGACTGTGTTTTCTAAGGTTGATCTGGGGGCAAAACCATATACGAACACACAGTCCAGTTTATCTGCGATTTTTTCCAATGTTTTAATGGTCAGTGCCCCAGAGATTTCATCCTGCTCAATTTTAACAATCCGAGATTGACTAACCCCTAAACGATCTGCTAACTGGCGCATATTCATTCCAATAGCATCTCGAATCGCACGAATCCACCCTCTGACAGGCCTGGCTACACTATTCGCCCCCGTAAAGATCTTAAGCGTTTCATCTAATTGTTCTCTGACTCTCTTTAGTTTTCTATGCTTCATTTTATCATGCTTATATGAATTAATATTAAAATTTAATCATAT
>JBDRPM010000150.1:0-26303 GCA_043827005.1 Pseudomonadota bacterium
GTCTTCTTTTGTTACAATTCTTGGAATTTCTGACAATACCTGAAATCCAGTGGCCTTTGAAAGGGCTTCCGCATTTCTAAAAGATGAATCTGAAAACTCGACAATCGAAGCCAGCCCCACACCTGCGCCCAAGCCTAAAACAATGCCAATGAGAATAATGGCAACCCGATTGGGTTTATCTGGTTTTTCCGGCAGCCTTGCCGATTCAACCAGGGTGAACCGTTCTCCTTTTTGTTTGGATTCAAATTCGCGTGCAACTTTGGCTTCCATCATTTTTGCCTGAAGATCAGTATTTTTTATATAAAGATTATTCCTCACAGCAACCAGGTTATTGTATTTTTCCTCAACCCCTGGCGTTGCAGAAAGCCTGAGTCTATAAGCATCTGCCTGTTTCTCCAATTCTATGATTTGCCTCCCGGTAGATCCAATATCTGATTTTAAACCTGCCAGGCGCGAAGACAAAATAATATAAGCTGGATTTTTTTGTTTTTCTTTTTGCTCATTCCGTGATTGAGCAATTTTCCGGGTCAACCCCTGAATTTCCTGTTGTATTTTTTTAACATCAGGATAAAGATCAGAAAATTTGCTTTTCAGATTAATCAACTCTATTTTCAGCATTTCAAGCCTGTTTTCATCCTGATGTTTTTGTTCATTTTGAAGTTCGGTATCTTCCAGATAAACTGTTGTGTTCGCCAGTTCTTCCTCAAGTTCCTCTTTTTTCTCTTTGAGAGATCGAAAATTTTCCTTTTCCCGCTCAATATTTCTCTGTGTATTATCAAGTGCCTGCTGATTCAACTGAAATAATTCCGGCAAAGTTTCAACATTCTGCTCCTTGAACACAGCCAGTTGTTTTTCAAGTTCATCAATCTGGACCTGTACTTTTTCTTTTTCCACCAAAAGAAAGTCGTATGCTGAAGAGGACTGCTCCGTCCTCACTTTTATATCTTCTTTTAAAAACAATGAGGTAATGGTGGAGGCAACTCTTTGAACCTTGGCCGGGTTCTCACCTTCATAGGAAAGGGTAAAGGCAATGGTGGCCGTACCGGTTTTCCCGGACCGCCTGTCTGCGATTTCCACATTAACCGGTTCCAGAAAGATATCCCCTCGCATTTTTTCAATAATTTCATCTCTCGTTTTTTTTTCTTTTAATTCAGGATATAAATCAAACTCTTCAATCAACTCCTGAAGCCTGCTGGATGTCAGTATCCGTTGATTGATGCTCTGGATTCTCTGTTCCGCAAAGGTGGTGATGCTGGAAGTGACATATTCGGCAGGAATCTCTCTTTGCTCGATCAATATGGTTGCTGTTGACTTATAAATCGATGGCAAAAGAAAGGCTGCCAGTATAGCCATTGCCGTAAATAATAAAAGCGGCAGTATCAATGCTGCTTTCCTGCGGTTCAAGATGGCAATAAAATCGCCTGGTGTTAATCCGTTTTCTTCCATTTGTTTTCCTCAATCAATGTCGTATATAAATTGTTTGGTCACTTTAAAAAAAACAAGATTGCCTTGTTTTGATGTATCATTCTGTTGGTCGTCAATATGGGTAAAGCGATATCCGCCGGCAAGGCTGATGTCATCGGTAATTTTATATCGGAAACCCGATTGAAGGCTGATGGTCAATTCATCCAGATCCGCGCTTGTATTCCTTTCATTTTGATTTAAATAGCAGGCGGGTTTCAGGGTTGCTGTAAACCTGTCCGTGAATTGCCATAAAAGTTCAAATGATGCAGACGTCCGTTCCGCAGTCCCGTTTGTTCCAGCCCCGTCCCTGACATCACGGGAAACAGAAAAACCAGCATCATAATTCAACCCTTTATAGTTGATACCGACATAAAGGACGCTGCCCAAAGAATCCGTGTCATACAGGCTTAATTCACTGCCAAAGATGGTATTTTGTCTCAGACGCTCCTGTGTATCATTATAGCTGATGCCAGTCTGAAAAGAAAAAGTCAGTCGTTCTGTCATTTCTCTTGAAAATCCAAAAGTAGCCTGCCAGACATTGGAGGCGTACTCTTTGTCAATATCCGTGACAATGAATGACCCTGTATTAAAATCTGTGATATCGGATGTATATTTCAGATAACTGAGACCAACAAATCCTGTTGTATTTTCCCATATTTTGGACAGGTTGTGAGAATAATCCAGACTCAATCGAACGGTTTGATCTTTTTCATCCTCAGAAACCGCTTTGATGCTTGTCCTGCCAATGTCCAGTGAAAGGTTAATCCGATTTATTTCCGTGATCAGATATCCGCTGGAAAGAGAAACGTTCTTTGAGTCCCGGTCACCGGTAAGCGCAAGCCCTGTTGTATCAATATCATTTCCCCGCGTGGAATCTGTTGCCCATGACCCAGATGCCCCCAATGTCAGCCGTTCAGTCATCCGGTAATCCAGTCCGATTGAAAGGTCTTTATCCACTGAATCCAGTTCATGAAAACCTTTGTACATCAATTTTTTGATATTGATGTCAGCTCTTGATTCCAACCGCTCCAATAGTTTTTCAACATAAATACCACCGGCAACAACGGTGATCAGGCTTTTTTTCTCATTGGTTTGCGTAAGCAGAACATTATCGTTATATTCCTCTCGAACAGATATGCTGGGTATCAGTTTTGTGGGCCCGCATATTGCCGGCAGACCGTATCCAAAAAACACCAGGCATGCCAGAAAAATCCTTAGCCTCATCTGATAACGCCCTTTGAGCCACTCAACGGACAACGATAACATCCCCTCGATTTAACTGGATATTCTGCTCCAGGTGGTCCCCTTCTGCGACTTCCTTATAGTTAAAATTTAAAAGAATAGTCTCATCATTGACTTTCCTGAAAATACGAATTTCCTTTTCCTTTGCAAATGGATTCAGGCCGCCTGCAAGCGAAAGAGCCTGCAGCACATCAATATTCTCCTGGATCATGAATCTTCCGGGGCTGTTCACTTTTCCAATCACATAGATCATCATGCTGTTGGTCTGGTTGACACTGACGGTTAAAACAGGATCAGGCACATATTTTTCAAGCTTTGATATCAAAAGCATCCTGAATTCTTCCACTGACAGCGCCTCTACCTTGATTTCACCTGCAAGGGGAAAATAGATCATGCCATCCGGAAGAACCTTTAATTGCCGTGTCAGGTCTTCATTTTTCCAGACAGATATATCCAGAACATCTCCGGGACCGATCAGATACGGCCCGGCTGATACACAAGGGACAAATGCTGTTATGACAAATCCGATAATACAGGCCATAAGGCAAATTACCTGTTTCATACCTTGTCTCCTACTGTTGTGTTTGTTCATTTTGATTTAACGCCTTTCTGGCCACATCAGCCCCGGGAAAATCTTCATTCCGGGCCAACGCCTTTTCAAGAAAAGGCTTAGCTTCCTGCTGTTTTTCCTGGCCCATCAGGACCATACCCATGTGGTAGTTGAGGACATTATTTTCAGTATCCTTTTTTAGGGCTTTTGTAATTTCTTCATGGGCCCGGCTTAAGTCCCCCATTTTATAATAAACCCATCCAAGGGTATCCCGGATTGATAACTCACCGGCATTCAGACTGACCGCCTTTTGTGCATAGGCCAATGCCTCGGAAAGATCGGTACTGTCCATGGAATATTCAGCCTTGATAAAGGCATAATTATTGGCAGCCCCCCACATGGTTGGAATGGCTTCAAACGCATCCTTATACACATTGGCAGCAGCTTCATAATCCTTGCCGCTCTCATAAATACTACCCAGAAGCTGCCAGGCTGAACTGTTTTTTGGATTCTTCTGCAACGCAGCTTTCAATTCAATGACCGCCGAGTCTTTTTTGCCCTGCATGAGATACAGTTTGGCAAGATTATCATAGGGCTTTGACCACTCAGGATTAATTTCAATGGCCCTTTCAAAATGCTCACGGGCCTGCTCATAATCTTTTTGAATCAGGAAAATACCGCCCAGAAGATTCCAGGTAAACGCTTCTTTTGGATCATTTTTCAAACGCTCTTCACACAGCCTGATGGCAGCCTGAAAATTTTTCCGGTCCACATGAAATCTTGCTATAGTTGATACAAGTATGGCTGAATCCGGGAGCTTTTCATAACCGGCTGTTAATTCCTGAAGGGCTTCCCCGGCCTGATTCAACTTCAGATAAGTTTGTGAACTTTTAAGGTATCCAATGGGGACATCCGGCTTGTTTTTTTCAATCAATTGGTATTGTTTTAATGCTTGATCATACTTGTTCCATCCAAAATAAAAATCTCCCAAAGCAACCAGGGCATTTAGATCATCCGGCTTTTGGGCCACCATCATTTTTAAATTTTGCTCAGCAGCCGGCATGTCGTTTTTCAGCATATTCAATCGGGCCAGACCCATGAGGATCTGATCAGAGTCAGGGATGTGCTTGTACGCCCGTTCAAGCACATCCAGCGCCAGATTATTCTCATTGTTCATCACATGTGCCTGGGCAAGATTCAGGTGGCCCTGCACGAATTGAGGTTTTTCTTCTACCACAACCCTGAATTCGGAAACCGCATTGAGCCCTTCTCCCTTTGACAGATAAAACCGACCTTTCAAATCCCGGGCATCAATGTTTTTTGGATCTTCCGCCAGCACCTCATCCACCAGGTTCTCAGCCTCACCCATTTTTGCCGTTGTCAATAAAACCCTTGAAAGCGCCAGTTTGGTCCTGATAACCTCCGGATTTCCCGGATCTTTATTCAGCGCCATCGTTTCCCTTAACAAAGCATCCGCAGCATCCATTTTATTGGTTTTTGCATATATTTCAGATAGAACCAGCCGGAATTGGAACTTATCCTTGTTTTCCTGAATTGCTTTTTTAAGTATATTTTCCGCTCTTTCCACCTGATTGTTCTGGATCCAGAAATTGGCAACAGAAAGGATTACAGCTTCTTCCACGGATTCCTGCTCAATGACGGCATTGAGAAAATCTTCTGCCTGTCCGGTTTTTTCCTGCGCCAGGTAAATTTCCGCCAGGTTCAATTTATAGGCCATCACTTCAGGTTTAAGATCAATGACTTTTTGAAGATATTTTTCAGTTTCACCATATTTTTTCTGGCCGGCTTCAACCTGCGCCAGGCGCATCAAGAGGGAAATATTGTCCGGGTTTTTAGATAGGCCGGTTTCCAAAAACGCCTGTCTTTTATTCAGGTTCTTTTTCTTTTCAGACAAGGAGGCCATCATCAAATAAATTTCCGGCAGGGTCTGTTTTTCCTCCAGCAATCCCAATAATATTTTTTCTCCTGCATCAAACTCCTTGTTAAAAAAATAAACAGAACTCATTAAAAGTCTGGCCGGTATATTGGATGGATCTTTGTCCAGGACAAAAACCGCCTGCTCTTCCGCCCTTGCCACAGCTTTGGCACTCAGCAGCAGACGGCCAAGATCAATCCGGGCCTGCAGATTTTCAGGATCAATGTCTATGGTTTTATTAAACATCTGGTAAGCGGTCTGAAAATCTTTTTCCTTTATGGCTGTCTGCCCAAGCATAAAATATGCGTCGGCATATTCAGGATCGATCTGGATGGCATTTTTAAACTCCAGCTTTGCCCTGACAAAGTCATCCTGTTCAAATAAGGCTTTGCCCCTGCTCAGAAAATTCTTTTTTTTGTCTTCCGGGGTGCCGCATCCTGCAACCAGCAAAAAAACAAGCATAATAACGATTAATGATTGATCTACCCGTTTATTCATACATCCACTCCTTTTTATATTTCATTGACCTAATTTGTTTATCCAAAAAAACCTCTAAAGACTAAAACAGACAACACAGCAATGCAGGCCCCGGACATGAATCCGGTCTCTTTCCTGAATTCTCCGATGAGTACATCGAAACTGAAGAAAAGAACCAGGGCCTCGGCCAGTGCCGTACCAGCACCAAATGTCTGCAAATGCGTTGTTGGAAGATTGGGAAACACCAGGATTACAATAAACACCAGGATATCCATTGGGGTCAATTTAAATCCATTGGTTCGCTGGGTCAGCCGCATGGTGAGCAGCACAAAAATCACCATAACAAGATAAGCTGCAAAATTCAGATGATACAGCTCTTTGCTGAACCAGACCGCTGGAGTTGTTTCTGAAAAATAGACTATAAATGGAATCATCAGACATGCCACAAATCGGAAAACAATTCCCTGATATTGTTTTAAAAAAAAATGCACACAGCATAGCAACCCGATCAGGCCTGATGCAGCTATTGAAATTGAAAAAGGAATCTTTGCCGGGATAAGACACTGGAGTGTTAAAAGAATCGGCAACCCATATCTTGCACCCCCAAAACAGACCCGGATAAAAATTTTCCGGTCTTTTATAAGCTTAATCCATTGCCTTGTAACCGAATCCACACCTGCATCTTTATGCAATTTCCAACCGGTTTTGTAAGCCGCAAAAAACAGGAAAAGAACAATTATAGAAAACCCCATAAACAGTAAGAGATGCACCCATCCGGCATAATACCTGAAAATAAAGGCACAGGACAAAAAACAGGCTTGAATGACATAGATCATCAACACGGCCTCTGCATGGGAAAACCCAAGTCTCAAAAGCCTGTGATGGAAATGATTCTTATCTGCCTTAAACGGAGACTGCCCTTTGACAATACGTTCCACCATCACCATTAAGGTATCCAAAATAGGAAAACCGATCAGGGTCAGGGACAATACTCTTGAATACGGCGTATGAGTCTGGGTCAGCACCAGAGCAAAGGTTATAACTAAAAATCCAAGCAGTTGACTTCCGGCATCTCCCATAAAGACAACAGCCGGATGCGTATTAAACCTTAAGAACCCGGCAATGGCTCCGACCACTGCAATGGAAATAAGAGCAACCGATAAATGATCACTCTGATATGCCAGAAATGTGATCATCACAAAACTGAGCATGGAAATGCCACCGGCAAGACCATCCAGGCCGTCGGACAGATTAATGGCATTGGTCACGCCGATGATCACAAAAAGCGTAAAAAAAATGGACGCAATACCCGACAGGAGCATACCATCATGCCCGACAAGACCGATATGGTGTATCCTGACTCCTCCCCACAGAATGATGATCAAGGCTGCTGCAACCTGGGGCACCAGTTTCTGCAGAGAGGTCAGAATACGGATATCATCCACCAGTCCGGAAATTACAAGGATCATGGACCCCAGCAAAACAGCACTGACAAAATCATCTTTGGGAATCCAGAGGATAAAAGGGATAAACGCACCGATGGCCATGGATATCCCTCCGGTTTTGGGCATGGGAAGGACATGGACTTTCCTTGCATCCGGCATGTCCACGATGTTCATCTTGAATGCCATTCGTTTGAACAGCGGCACAAGCGCTATGGTCAGAAACAAAGAAAGTATGAAAACCGTGAATAACTGCATGAATACTCCTGATGAATTAAAACTGACTATCCTTCAAACTGATTTTCCTGCAGGAAGGTGTCCAGCGTCCTGACCATCTGTCTTACAAATCTATCCATTCTCTGGCGGGCATCATCAATGGTTTCTTCTTTTCCAATGACGGTTATGGGCCTTATGAACAAATCATGTGTATTGTCTTTTTTGATGGCATGAAGGGCCAGATGAAAACGATTGATATTTTTATCATGTGTTACCTGGTTTTTTGTCTGGAACCAGAAATAGACAAGATATTTTGTACCCATGGACTCCATTACCAACTCACTGACAGGAAGGGTTTTAAATACTGGCACATCCGTAATTATTTGTTTTGATTCACTCAAGGTTTCCCAACCCGATGACGGAAGGCAGACAGTGGGGCTGTGGAAAAAATTATCATTTTCAAGGAATGCCGTGCTTCTATACCCCATATAAAGGGAAATGCTGCGGCCTTCGGGATTGAGATAATTTGCACTAAATGCCTCTTCCGCACCAGACGCCAAGATAATTTCCTGTTCGACAAGCGCAGATTTCCCCGTCCACTCATTGATAACCTTTGGAAATCCCGCAATCCCGCCCTTGATCATTATCGGCGGCAATGAACGGGTATTCAGGGTCAGGCCTGCGACAACGGCCATAAGAACAAGGGAAGTAATAACAGCACTTAAATTCCCCCTGGGGGTCGACGCCTGCTCGGGTAGGGTCTGATCATTCTGGAGCGTTTTTTTCTCCCTGGGCGGGAAAAACCGTAACAGCCGGCCAAATATAAAAAGGAAAACAAAAGACACCATGAAAATGACCCAGCCCTGGATATCATGGAAAAATCCCTCTGCCATACCTGGGCCGAAATTAGAGGTGAGAAGGCCGGCGATCCCTATGCGCAGGATATTGGTAAAAATAGCAATGGGCACAGTGACCAGAATACAGGCAATTTTTTTCCACATCACCCGTTCAAAAAAGTAACCGTAAACCACCCCCAGGGCCAACAGGGGGAATACAAATCGAAGTCCGCTGCAGGCATCAACCACCTGGAGTTTTGTCACCCCCAGATCGATCACATTCCCGCTCACATGGACGGAATACCCGCACAGGCGGAGAAACGCCCCCCCCATCTGGGAGGAAATGCTTTTCAGATACACCCCGACGGTCCTGTCCAGGGCTGCGGGCAAAGGTATCATAAAAATCAGAAAACAAAGGGGCAGGCTTATTCTCTTAAAAAAATCCAGACCAAAACAGAAGATGGCAAATAAAACAATCAAAATGGGCAGAATTGGTCTTGAAATATTCCCGCTGGAACCCAGCACTCCATAAACAGATACCAGGACAAATAACACCAGCACCGGGAACATTGGCCAATAACTCTGTATGGCAGCATTTTTTAAAGTATCTTTTTTATCCCAGAGAAAATAAGCGGAAATAATAGGAATCAAAAGGCCATAGGAATAGTCATCATCGGTCATCCAGGTATTCAACAGGGAACTGAAGACTATAAAATAAGCCCCGATAAAACAAGATAAAAGCACTGCCCCCTGAAAAACAGGATTCTGAACAGCATTACGAAAAAAAAGCATCTATGATACCCCCCCCTCTTAAGTCTCCTTGTTTGGGATCTTGACCCACATCAAAGACAGGAATGGAATCAATTTCAACATCCTTGCCTGACAGGCTTCTCATTTTATTTGTGATCACCCATTTCAAGGGGTGGCGGATATATTTTTTCATTACCGGAGAAGCAGACCCGATCATCCAGCAGTTTTTAGGGCATTGTGCCACAAGCTCCCTGACTTTCAGTGCCCTGGGGCTGTTCCATAATTCCTCAAAACTGTCAGTCTCCCGGATATTCCCAAAGGTTTCAAACCAGTATTTTTTTTCCATGCCGTTACAGGGCAGCACTTCACCATAGGGATCAAAAAAAAAGTTTTCTGTGCCAGCCTCACACGGCAACATTCGCCTGTTCCCACGGATATAATTGATCAAGCCCATATTAAAAAATGCCCGAAACCAGCTTTTGGGCTTTTTCTCTTTCAAAAGTTTGTTAATCAAAGAGCTGAAATGACCAATGACCTCATCCTTGTTGGTGATGATATTATCATCCTTGTGAAAATAGAATGAATTATGAAAAGCAGCTGTCGCAAACTCCATTCCCAGCTGTTTTGACAATTCATACAGCCAGAGCATATCTTCAGAGTTATTATTGGAAACCGTAATGCCAAACCCCACGTCTTTACAGCCCTTTTCTCTTAATCCCAAAAGTGTTCTCAATCCTTTGTCAAAACCGCCCTCCCGTCCCCGGAGGTCATCATTTTTCCGGGAAAGTCCTTCAATACTGACCCTGAACCCAAGTTCAGGAAATTTTTCTGAAAGCTTGATCACCCGTTCAGTATAAAATCCACTGGTGGAAATACAAACCCGTTTTGATCTTTTAAGAATCACCTCCACAAGCTCATCAAGGTCCTCCCTGATAAACGGTTCGCCCCCGGTAATATTGGTCACTTTCACCTGGGGCATCTTTTCAAGATCCTTTGGTGTGATCTCTTTTTTAATATCTGTCGGATGGTTCCAGATATCACACATTCTGCATTTCATTGGACAGCGATAGGTTGTTATGATGGATGCTTCCATTTTTTCTCCCGATTATTGAAAAATATAGTTCTTCCATTTGATCTGCAATGGTATCCCAGGAATAATTGCTCAACACATACTCCCTTGAGATCTTCTGTTTCTCTATGACCTTTTCAGGGTGCTGTATTAAAAATTCAAGCCTTTCCCGCAGGTCCCCCACATCCCTGTTTCTAAAGGTAAACCCGAAACTTTCAATTGCTTCCAGGTTTTCCGGAATATCACTGGCAAGGCAGCAGTTGCCATAACTCATGGCTTCCAGCAGGGCAATGGGAAGCCCTTCCAGCGTTGACGGCAGACAAAACACATAAGCATTGCTGAACAGCTCTTCCAGAAGCGGTCCGGTCAAAAAACCGGGGAATATGATCCGATCATCATCTCCAGCCAGATCCCTGAGCTGGGCTTTAAATTCTTCGGCATGGGCAGCATCCCCGGCAATCACCAGCTTCATGTCCGTGTCCAGCGCCCGAAATGCTTCAATGAGAAAGTGAGGGCCTTTTTCCGCCACAAGCCTTGCCGCAAAAAGGATATACCGGTTTTTTTCAAGCCCTATGTCAAGAAGCTTATCCGGGCTTCGATGCTCAACCCGGTTCACGCCCGTGGGAATATACCCCACGGTACACCCATATTTTTCTTTAAAATATCTTTTCTGAACCTTTGAAACTGCGGTGGTTGCATTGGGGAAATAAACCGCTGTATAATCACTGAGCTTTAAAAACGTCCTGCCGGCAAGTCCCCATTTATCCCGCTGCCATTCAATGCCATGGGTCTGGACCACGGTGGGAATGCCCACCATCCGAGGAAACACAGAAAACAAGGAAGGTCCGATGGCATGGACATGAACAATATCAGCATCCATTTTTCTCAACACATCCAGGGTAGCATTAAAACAGATAGACAGTTTATGGAAGCTTTTGGTATTGACTGACGGAACCGTCCGGATCTGCATTCCCCTGTATACACAGTCTGTGGTTCCATAGTCCCTGCTGGTATACACCACCACCTCATGGCCTTTTTTGACCAGCCGGGTCCCGATTTCCTCGGTGAGCTTTTCAATGCCCCCGCCAATGGGAATGCCTTTTACGGCAAGAAAAGAAATTTTCATAGTGATAGAACTTCCTCATATATTTTCATCAATTCCCGGTAATGGGCCTCTTGTGTATATTTCGTCTCCACTGTCTTCCTGGCTGCCATACCCAATCTTTCAATTTCTGAAACGCCAAGAGACAGGACCCTTTCCATTTTATCTGTCAACCCGTGAACATCCCCGGCCTGAAATAAAAACCCGGTTTCCCCTTCCATGACCATCTCCGGAATCCCGCCTGTCATTGAGCCGATTACTGGCTTGCCGTATGCCATGGCCTCAATCACCGATAAAGGCGCATTTTCATAACACTCCGAAGGAATAATAAGGACCTTTGCCTCCCGGGTGCGTTTGTGAAGCTCATTACCGGAAAGATAGCCTGTAAATTGAATCCGGTTGTCATTTTCCGCAAGATTTTCCAGCTCTTTTCGCAAAGGCCCGTCACCGACAATGACTAATTTGGCCTGATCATCTTTTATGTTTTTAAAGGCCTGAACCAAAGTTCCGATACCCTTTTCTTCTGAAAGTCGGCCAAGATATAAAAAATAATTGCCAGGCGTATAGTCAGGGGTAAACTCCTCCAGACTAATAAAATTAGGGAGAATTTTTATCCGGTTTTCAGGCCAGCCAAATTCCACCAGTTTATTTTTAAGAAAACAGCTTGGGGAAATAAAAAACATGACGTTTTTCAGATACTTATCAAACCAGGTGCAATAATAGGATTCAAAGGCTACAATGGCTGACGCTGCATAACTGTTTTTATGACACCGGTTCAACACTGCCATAAAAAATTTCCCATTGCCGCAGTCCTCACAGACCTGCTCATTTCTCATGCAGCGATAGGTCGGGCATATCAACTTATGGTCATGAAGTGTCATGACCACCGGGAGTTTGTGCTGTGACAATACATCCAATACCGATGTCGTCAAACGGCCATACATATTATGCACATGGACAATGTCCGGCTTAACCTCTTTGAGCATCAGTTCAAGACTTTTTTTCGCACTCCTGGAATACAGCATTTCGCCCACCGACCTGATGGCATCCCAGGAGAATCTGACCCTATCGGTCGCCATATCGGGCGGGAAAAAGTGGTGATGGGGAGAAGGGTGATCCTCTGGATGATTCCTGGCAAACCCGGTAATCTCATGCCCTTTTTTTTTCAGCAGGTCCATTTCCCCGAAAAAAACACGCTCAGACCCGCCCCGAAGATAAAAATAATTATTTAAAAAAAGGATATTCATAATTTTCTGCGACCTTATCATTAAAACGATTTCTTAAAAAAAATGTGACTTTCATATCCTCAAAAAATTCTCTTTTGAAACGGCTCTTCATATAATAGACGTTATTTGAAAATAATATTTTCATCTCACATAATGCATATAAGCATCTGCCATCTCTTTCACTTTGGCGTCCCAGGACAGGACGGAAGCACGATTAAGCGCACCCTCCGATAGTTCACGCACCAATCCGGGGTTACTCAGTACCCGACCCAGAGCACAGGCAAAACCCTGGATACTGACTTCAGGATTCTTAAAAGGGACTTTGATACCGCAGGTCTCATCAACCGCAATCCCCATGCCGCAAGCGTCATGACAGATGACCGGCAATCCCCATCCCAGGGCTTCCAAAACAACCATAGAAGCTGCTTCCCGGAAGCTTGTATGAACAAACAAATCTGCGCGGCCCATTATGGCAAGAGCTTCATTGTAGGGCCGGCGGCCATGCCAGGTAATCTGGTTCAGTTTCAGGTCCTTGGCCATGTTCTGCCAATTTTCAGTTTCTGGCCCCTCTCCCAGAACATCCAGAATAATGTTCTCACACGAATCTATTTTTACGATGGCATGAAGTAGCAACGGCAGCGCTTTAGAGGTTGAATGAAGACCGGACCAACACAATCTCAACGGTTTTTCCCCATCATAGTGGCGGACAAAACCTTTAATGCTGACGGGTGGAGAAGTGTCTATCATCGGGACCGCTTTATCAGGCGAAATGGCATTCACAATGCAGCGCTCATTTCCTGAAACGGTCCAGATACGACTTGCTTTTTTTACAATAGAAGTGAACCTATCTGTTTGGACAAGCCTGTCAATGTTGGCTGAACGAAGAGTTTCTAAAACAAATGCTTTCACGCCGCTCGTGCTTGCAAAAGTTTTCGGTACTTTATACATGCCACCCAATGGTCCCCAGAAAAAGGGTTTGTCTCCTGTCCACAAATAACCAGGTTTGAGAAAGCTGATGGGGGTGAGCTGGTGGACCGCATCAAAATTTTCCATACCGAGTTTGCTTGCCGTATGAAAGGCTGCCTGATGCCATCTGTCCAGCCCCATAAAGAAGAGAACCTGCCATCCATAACCTTTGGTTAAGGACATTAATCTTTTATTTATTCGTGCATAGCGCATGGTTTCCGGAGGTTGTTTGACATAAACAATCCGTAAGCCGGGAATCGGCCCGTTTTTTTTCATGTAATCTGCCACAGCCCTGCTGTACAAGCCATATTCAAGAGCTGTGCCGTCGGCGCATAACAAAGTCACATCATGGTATGCAGCCATACGCGTGGCGATATTCCATCCAACTGCGCATTCTGATCCCTGATAGGGAGAAAACTCATGTGACGACATGAGAATCCTTAGTCTTCTCAAGACAAACCTGCCTTTGTGATTATTTAATATTATTCAGGATTATTGCTGCACTGCGACAGGCAAACTACTTATCTGAACGACTCTTTGTCCAGCGTTGTCTTGCTTCATCTCGACAACGGCCAATGGATAAAATTGATCGTTGGGACGCTTCATCAGGTGAAGGTTGACAAAATTTCCCAATTGATCATGCATGCGAACAGCCAAAGTATATTGACCTTCTTGAAGCGTAGACGGAATATTCAATTGCGACTCCAGGGGTATTGTTTTTTCCGGCAGCCATCCGGAAACCGGGGTACTAGGGATTACCTTGGAATCGAATATTATATTATGCCCACGGTCCAATAAAACAAACTGTAAGGAAAAATCTGCGGGCGGTGCGATATTGCCCTTGTTCATCCACGTATGATTAATTTTGATTTCAACAGGTCCTCTGTTGAAAAAATGATGGGACGGGTATTTTATGGTCATTGTGACCAGATAAAAATGATACCCTATCTTCATTGCTGTATCCTTCAATAAACGTACCGTTTCAGAGGTCATATCGCTAAGTTTTCGAAAATTTATATTGATATAGCTGACATGATCCCTGACAGCAAAATTTAGCATACGATTGATCTCATCAGGGTCAGGATCACTTATGGCAAATTCATAAAAGCATTTGACCGGACCGCCGGGAAAACAATAATCATGAAAATATCCGGCTGTAATCTTTGAAGATACCGTTTCTTGTGGAATTAAACCATCGGAACGTAAACCAATGCCCAGAGCCACAGCCCGCTCGGTGATCTGCTCGCTAACGGGGAGTATGAATGGTTTGTCTTTGCCGCTGGTATGACGCTGATAATCTGCGTTTTTTCGAGGAAGAAAAAATATCTTCAAATGGGGGGCTGACTGTAACATTCTTTTCTGACCCGGTGAAATATTGAGGAAAAGATTGGTATGGGGAAAAGCCTTTTTATAATATTCCATTTGCCTGAAGTAAGCGGTCTTAAGCGTATCCTCGCTCAGGCCGTGATCATAGAGTTCGTCCTGGGTCCACATGCCGTTGATACCAAAGCCAAAGTGCATCTCTCCCCACATGCCTATGCCGCGGATATCCATAAATTCAACAGCCCGTCCACCACCTAATCTTTCACCCAGTGCTGCTATAAATTTTTCCAGTTTATCATGATATGTGTCATTCCACATCACTGGATCGATCTGTTGCCCATTCATATGAGCAACACCGGGAACCCCTGCTTTAAAGACCCAGGCCGGTGTTGCCTGTTTTCCATCTGTTGTTGACATCACACCGAACCCGATGCGGTAACCCCTGTTTTTCCAACCGTTTATCCACTTTTCTAAAATCGAAAAATTGTATTCCCCTTCTTCTGGTTCCAGTTCTGACCAGAGAAACCGTTTGTAAACAATTTCGGCAAAAGGATACCTGGATTTCAAACCCGGCTGATCATTGCTTCCAGGACGATAGTTGGGTATGACAAGGCCATAGCCTGCATTTGCTAGTGGCGCGGACTGCGTAAGCGATTCAGTCGCTATTTCAATTGTTTTGTCAAAATCATTTGCTTTTGCATTGTCACTGGTTATCAAAAAAAACAATCCGACAATGAAAAGCCCAATTTTTATTATATCTGTTTTACCTTGCATGATTTTCAGTTTTAGCAGAATTATTTATTGTAAGCCGCTTATTCATCCATTCAATTTCGCAGAGCATAATCACAAAACTGACGATGCAAACCTGCTCGCGAATGAAGATAGAAGTGAAGAAGGAACCTGCGATCATGGCAATGATGGCGTAAAGAAAACTCTTGGCCAGCCAGACATCTTCCTGACCAGTCTGCGGATTGAATATGATCCGGAAAATGCTCAATGCAATTTTCAAGGTGAACAAGGCATAAAAAAAGAGGCCAAACACACCGAATTTTAATAGAAGCGTAAGATATCCATTATCGATCTGGTATTTCATTATTCCTACAGATCCTAAAGAATTAACCATCGGCGTTTGTGCCCCAAAGCCCAGACCAAAGAACCAGTTGGGGATAATATATTTTTCCAGTGCATATTCGGCGGTAGCTAAACGGGTTTCAATCGAGCCAACGGATTCAGCTCGTTTGGCCCCGGTCTTTCCGATTTTGTCCATATCCGATAATGAGGCGAATCGGTCTTTGATATTGTCTATTGTTTTGGACCGGTAGTCGGTGGCTTGCAGTGTCAGAAACGCTATTGTTACCAAAACCAGCGTGGAGACAGTGACAATCGATATGTATTTGAATTTTAAAATGGCGCTTTTGAACGAAAAGTAGGAGAAAATTATAATAATAGCCGTCATTATCCAAAAACTCCTCACTTGCATGATCAAGAGAACCAGGGTGCTCAGAAAAATAACGGCAAGATGGACCATACGTCTCGCACCACTCAGTGATCCTGCAAAAAGAGCGGCAATAATGTATCCCAGATAGGAAAGAAACAGAAATACGGAATTATCAATGAAGATTCTTTCTCCCGTGAATCCGGTGTTCCCCTTTACGGCGTAAGCCGTGAGGGGCCCGCTGAAGAAGGTAATAACAACTATGATATAAACGCTGATTATGATCAGTGAGTTAAAGAGCGCCCAGCGCAGTTTTTCCAAGGAGTTTGGATTATGGAGTGCATGGAGGAGAGGGAAATATAAAGCAAGGGGCAGATACTGGCGGAAGTCTCCCAATACGGTTAAAGCATCCCTTTGAAAAAGACCAAAGATAATATAAGCAACATAAAGGCAGAGCATGATGATGATGTATTTGGAAAATAAAGGCCTGACATCCTTTGCTGTCCTTGAAAAAAGGGCTTGTATGCCCCATAGGATAAAAATAAAAAAGATCATCATCTCGACAAGGGTTATATAAAAGGAGCCCAGCGGCAAAGCGATTACCGGTAGCTGATAGGAACTTGGTATCAAAACAATCAGCGTTGTGAGGATGAGCGTGATATTCATTTATTCGATCCAATATCGCACCCTTGCGGTACAGACAAATCAAGAATGATCGGATCAGTCGGATACGCTTTTGCAACAGGTATCTGAAAAAGAAGCTGAATATAGATATGAATGCCGATGAGTGCATTATGAATGATCAACATCAGGCCGCGCTGCACACTGCGCTTTTTTGCAGAATAGACAAGAACCATCAGCATAAAACCGATCAGCCAGAATAGGGGAACGTCTGGTTTGAATCCTCCCAGGATCAGACACAAAGGGGCCAGCATCATGTAAGCCCCCAAAGCAAGATAAAGACGGAGCCGCATACAATTTTCGATAAAGAATCCCGAGACTGCCGATACTTTGAACATTTCCCCCATGCCTGTCATGAATCCACGCCGCAAGCGGCGTTTGATTTCTGCCCAGCCATTGCCCGAATAACCATGATGATCGGTGATGCGATATGGTAAATACCAGAGTTCATACCCCTTCCGGCGAAGCCTCTGGCAGAGTTCATATTCCTCTTCCGCCCGCAAAAAAGGATGAAAATTGCCCGCAGCAGCAACGGCGCTGGACCTGAAGACACCGGCACCGGGGATAGACCTGAGCAAGGCTGGTTCTTTCGGATTCAATTGTCCATTTGCCAATGGCAGGAGTTCTCCGCGCTCACAGTTCAGGCATTCATATTCTGTTGTGCTCAAGGTGGTGTGTTTGATTATTCCCGTCAAGCCAGCTGCCTGGGGGTGTGCATCCATGAATGCCAACGCCTTTTCCAAAAATCCGCCCGCCATTTCCATATCCGCATCAATGCACATGGTATACTCCCCGCGTGACTGGAGAAAGGCCGTATAACGACCTGCTGCTGGAGAATGGGGCCAGTTTTCCCTGAGCTGAATAATCTTGACAGGATAGTTTGAAGCGATTGCAATGGTATCATCCGTGGAAAATGAATCCACCACAAGGACTTCCGTATGGTTCAACAGCTTAATGCTGTTAAAAATAGACTTCAGGCATCTATCGATGTTTTTGCCCTCATTTTTGCAGATGACGGCAATAGAGAGCTTCACATTGGTTTCCAATAACAAAATAACGACTCCGATAACAATACTATTTGGGCTTGATAAAGGACATGATCCGGCTGTTGATTTTCATGAATCGATTAAACGGATAATCGAGAAAACCATGCTGGAAAGCGCGGGACTTGCCAACTTCCAACCAGAAATGCTCAAGCCGGATATGCATCTTTCTTCTTCGGGAGGGTGTGGATTCTTTCCTGGGACCCGTGATAGTAACGGACGAACTCTCTGGAAACAGTGACGCCTTTAAAGCGCCCTGGCCACACTTGGCGCTGATATTTTTGGACATGGCCTGTTTGATCCTTTGCATCCCTATCGGTTCAAGATGGAGATTGTTATTGCATGCTGCAATCACTTTTTCACCAGCGGTGCTTCGCACCATGCAAAGCGACCATCCCGTATTGTCACCCTGACATTCCGGAAGCCAGGCATCCCCGAAAGAAAGATCTGACAAATGGGCAAAAAAATCACGGCAGAAAAAACAGTGTGTGCTGTAAAAATAGGGCGTGGCCAAGAAGGGCCATACTTCATCCAGTGGATAGAAGACATCACCGGTTTGGGTTGCAATCTTTAGTCCCCCGGGCCAGCCGTTCCCCCGATAACGGATACTTTTTGTATCCTGGGGCCGAATATTATTCTTGTGCATAATAAATTCAACGGACTGCCCTGTTGGCGTCCGACCGCAAAACAGACCCAGCTTAAGGACGACCTGTTTATCTTTCAGAAATTTGTTCTTTTCCAACAGTCGAAGCCCCCACAGATGACAGGGCAGGCCGACAACGGCAATTTTTTTCAAATCGGGCGGCAAGTTGCAAACGGCTTCCAGCAAAGCAACAGGGGTATATTTTGAGCCGCTTGACTTGTCAAGGTCTGCGGCGTTGGTTATCCAAGTTCCTTTCGGGCGAAATGGGTCTTCGGGATTATCCACCACCGACAAAACAGCTTCGATTTCTCCCGTTTTCAGAAGCTGCGCCAGGATTGCCGTTACAAGTCCGCCCGATGAGGATCGCAGGCGGAGGCCGGGTTCCGTAGCATAGCCTTTGTAAGCCTTGCGCACCACGCCGGTTTCAGAATCATCCGCCTGCTGACCAAAGATTTCTTTTTCTTCACGACTGATGTCAAACCCGAGCACAGGGCAGGCCTTCATGCATCGGCCGCAATTGTTGCACTTTTTTACGAGGCGGGGCCTAAGTGTCCCTTCATGGGTATATTGCATCTCAAGCACCCGGTCTGCACAGACGCCGGCGCATGCGCCACAGCCGCTGCAATGTTTCGGATTGCTCATCCGCGCTAATGGACCGGCAATTTCAAGCAGGTTCAAGGCTATCCAGGCGTTTGCTTCGGCCCCATGGATGACTTTCGGTAAAATACCATCTAAACGGTTTGATATATTCGCCGCATTCTTTTCAAGTTGATGGAATACTTCCTTGCTGCGCTCAAGAAGATCCGTATGACTGATTTCTCTGATATCAACAAGATATTCCTGCTGTTTGAGGATTTGGCCATTGATCCCAATGGTTTTATGATTGTAAACATAGGTCATGGTCGGTATGCCCTGAGACAGGGCCCCGATGGTCGCATGCATCCTTGAGCCGACAAACAGGCGGCACAGCCCAATGATGCCCTTCAGTTCATCGCCATTGTACAAACCATTCAGCACAACGGCCTTATCCTGGTTTTTCATCCGATTGAAAATCTCACTGGTAATGATCAGATCATTGCCGACATTCGGGATAACCACATGGGGAACAAACAATATATTCATATCATAGGTCTTGATGATCCAGTCCGCAAAAACGGCCATGGCATCGATATAGGCCATTCTCCTTTGGTCCGACGGCAGTTCCCTGAAGGCATATACACTGATCAGATCGCTGACGGAAATGCCAGTCCAGGAAAGATGCTGATTGATATCTTCTTGGCTGCATATTACGTCAATACGGTCTTTAGAGGCAGCCTCCATACAGAAGGCCAGGTCCTGGGTCGGGATGACATTGCCCTGTATATGGAGCTTTGTCAAAATATCGTCTGTGATTCGTTCCCGCGTTGTAATGGCCGCCGCATCCCTGATAAGCGTGACGAGCATCCTGTGGATGAATGAATTTCCAAAAGGCCCAATGCTTTGTGCACACAACATGTATGGTTTGTTGAGTATCCTGGCCATGATCAGTGGCATTGCAATGGAGACAAGGGAATATGGCGGATAATCGGCACTGATGCTGTCACCGCTTAAATCAACAATTACATCGGATTCAAGAAACGCATTCCAGAAAGCAAAGATCGATGATTTGACGTTGAACAGCTTATAAAAAAAAGCGATAAGGGGCAAAATGAAAAAACAACCCCAGCGGAACAATAAATTTATTTTCGGAATATTCAACCGTGTCCACGGATAGATGATCAACCCCATATCCAATTCGGATAATCTTTGATGATCGACGGATGATTTTGCTGTCAGGCTTTTGAATTGGATATCAATGGGTGATATTTTTCTGATACCTGTTACTGCGGAAGCCAGCATTACCCAGCATCCATTATTCCGCGAATCACTGACACCATTAAATAAAATTTTCTTCACGTTGAAACAAAACTCCCATTGTTTTAAAATTTTCTTGCATTCTTCATTCTTCCTATCTGTTTCAGGATCGTCACGATGCTTTTATTTTCGACAATGTGGACAACAACAGAATAATAAAGGAGAGTGGCACAGGTTAGAGCCAGAATCAGTGCAAGCATCCCTGTAAAATAATAGTGCATCATCACAATACCGGATAGAAGTGAAAGGGCTATCAAAGAATATTTTAATAATTGAATAAACAGCAGCCAGATGTGGACAGACAAAAGCCTGTCAATCCAGCAATGAATGGCAATATAGGTTAAGCTGCCGCCAATGGTAATCAACCAGACCGCCATAATGGGCTGGCCTTTTAGTCCGCCAATGGTAATAGAAATAAATTTTACCCCAAGCAAAAGACCTGTAAACAGAAGAAATTGTTTCTGCTTGCCCAACACATTGACAAGGCTCATAATCGGAGTTGAAATGAATTGAAAAAAGGCAGCCAGACAAAGTATCCCGGCAATATGGCCCGCAGTTTCCCATCTGGCCCCAAGAAACAGCCTGAATACCTCACGACCAAAGCAGAACATTAACAAAGCCGGAAAAATACCGTATGCCAAAAGACGCTCCCGAATCTTGAGATAAAAAACCTGGAGCTGGTTGGGATCATCTCTCTGGGTTACAGCCTTCTGATAATAGACATTCTTCAAGGAGTCGCCAAAAATAATAAGCGGGGTGAAAAGCACCCTCTCACTGATAACGTACAGGCCTGTAAACTCGGCATTAAAAAAAAAGGCTATGAGAAAGACCGCAACATAGGCTGAAAGATTGGCTAAAAGGTATGTCCAGTTTGCGTATAGCGGAAACTGATGATATTTGCTCGCAACAGCCTTCAATGAATGAAAGGACAAAGAACGGGCCTGAACAATAAACTTTGCAAATATTTCTCGAAAGGATGCTGCCTCCAAAAAATAGGAGATCATCCGGCCTATAATGATCGCTGCAGGTTCTGCTTTTCCCATAACTCCGGCACCCAGGACCAGGACGCGTTCGCTGACAGTCTGTATAATTCTCGAACGGCCCTGGGTACCGAAGCTGCTTTCCCGGGTACTCTCCATAAGGAGAATGGTTCCAATGCCTTTGATAAAAATATTAACCGGTATGAGCCACAAGAGATTTCGCAGTTCTGGTGAAACAAGAAAAGAAAAACAGGCTTCAGGAAACATACCAAAAGGGAACATCAAAATGACACTTACGGCAAGAGTCAGCAAAAACGATAAAGCAGCAATGCTGGCGGCTTCGTTATCATCATTTGCCAGAACGAGCGCTTGATTGTAGCTGAAGCTGGATACGGGTGCAATAGAGAAGACAACCGCCATAAAAACGGCGGCAATACCCACAGTGACAGGATCATAAAGCCTCGTAAAAATAGGCGTTGTCGCAAAGATGATCGTTTGAGACATAACAGCAGCACTGGCAATTTTTGCAAAGTCGAGCCAAAATTTATTCTGCGTCATTTTTATTCAAAACATCCTTTTTTGAAATCATGCTGATCCGCCTCATGTGATATGGTGAGCTGACAAATAGAGCAGGGGTGTATCCTGCGGCATCCATCATCTTTTAATGTTTTGAAATGTTAAGGTCTTCATCCTGATGGCCCCATACAAATGGCAACTATAGCTCCGCCCTGTCGGTTACAGAGGCAACCTTTGTGACTGCAGTTTAAAGCCTGCTTCATATCAACAGGCTTGGATCTTAATTTCTTTTCCGCCTCCTTGTGTTAAAACAAAAAAGGCCGGTTCGAAAACCAGATCCTTAATTATAATATTGATGTGTTGAAATGATTAACCAAAGATGAGAGTTCGGTTAGAGGATACGCTACTGATCTTGTACACACTGAATTTAGCCTTTATAATACAGAAGAATTGATACTTTGATACCATATGGGTCTGCAAGGACTTTCATATAAAAAAATAGAGTATTTTTCCGGGTTAAATGATAAAGATTGTATGGCTCTTGTGGTCAAAATCCATTGGCTCAGCCCATTGGTTCAAACTGAAACAATTAAAAGGAAAGTTGCGGAATGTCGATTGAACAGATAATCAGTTCTGATGGGTATATCCAGACCATCCGAAAAAAAAACAAGCAAGCAGACAGTGTGAATGCACAATTTTGCTTTCCCGATGTGTCCGACTATATTCGAAGTGCGATTTGTGAAGGCAAACCCTATGTTTTTTCCGGGAGAAGCGGCAATGCACAGATCGGCATAAAAACCGACCTGCTTCACCCTAAAGAAGAACCGGTAATCGAGGGATCTCATATCTATTTTGAAGGCCAGATCCAGAATTTAAATCCATTGCTCACAAATGCCATTGACCTGTTCAAGAAAGATGATGAAATCGGGCGGATTGCCGTGCTGGACCCTGAACTCAGGATCAATGATGTCCGGCACTATCTGCACAAACGGCTGTTTGTGGGCCAAAAAGTCGAAGAGGGATATTATCAAGGATTTGAGATCCATGAAGAGACTGACCCGCTTACCGGAAAAACCTGTGAATATATTTCAGTGCAATTGGAACCTTACGAGTACATGTTTGAACCCAGTGCCATCAATGCCGCTACCATTGGTTCGGTGATAAAACGGGGCCGCAGTGCTTTAAGTAAAATTCGTTCTCGAACCGGTCTGGATCTGGATAAAAAAATTCTTAAAAGCAAAACTCTTTTTATCGGGGCCATTAAAATCTCCCTGGGCGATATCATTGGCGTTGTGGATAAAATTGTTGAACCGGAAGGCCATGGTATTGAACATCTGCCCGCATTCCTGCTGGATCCTTTCCGGACATTTCGTGATCGTCAGGTGGAGCTGTATAATTTTAGCGAAAATGATATTTCATTAAACAAAATCAAGATCAGAATACGATTTTACAGAACCCAAAACCCCTTGACAGTACCCCTTGAGAAAAGCAAAATCCAAAATGGTTACAGGCTCTATGACCTGATTACCACTTCGGACATTCAAAGCCTGTTTCAACTGATCCAGAAAAATTCTTTGGGCATGATTTTGAATAAAGGCACTTTTATTCAGATTCCCCGGGCAATTGAGTCGCATGGTGAAGCCCAGCTTGAAATCATCAAGAATTCAATTTTTGAAAGCACATTCCGAAAATCCCGGTTGGGTGTTGCCGGTCATTTGAACCAGGACGATTCCCAGACACTTAAAAAACTGTCTGCTCTCGGCGGGGTCAACAGCCGAATTTTTATCGGGGATGCCTTTCCGGAGATAGAGGTGATCGATGCCCTTCGGCGGAGCGGTTTGAGAACCTTTCTAATCGGAACACACAACCCCACATTTGAAGACTACTATATTAAAAATATGATCAATCTGACCCATGCGGCAAACTCGGATTGTGAATTTTTACGGTATGATGCCCAGATCGATAAACTCTATACCTTTTACCATGGCTGCTTTATGGAGCCCGATGACAAGACCCGGTTTGACAGGGTCAGATACTGGTTTGCCTTTTATGGCTCCCACACCAAGGAGGCAGACAACAAATTAACCATCAACCTGCTGAAAATGCTGGCCACAAACCTGGGCAATCAAATGGGAATTGTTCATGGAGGCGGGCCGGGCCTGATGAAGGAGTCCAACGACATCGCCCGGCAGTATGATATCATGAGCATTGGCGTTGCCATTGATCTGATCGGTGAAAACCAGAGGTCGCTGACCACCTGTGATGGGTTGATCAAGTACAAAGAGGGATTGCGGCTGTCCCGGCAGGATCATATTCAAAAGCTGAGCAACCTGCCGATCATCAATACCGGCGGATACGGCAGTGCTGAAGAACTGTCCATTTCAATCACCTCAATGAAACTGCACCAAAATCCACTGTCCCCGGTTATTCTGCTGGATAAAAACGGATTGTGGGAAAATGCCCAGCAGCAGATCAATATTATTGCAAAAAACAATTATGGCCCCCAATTTATCCCCAACCTGATCAAAGCCTGTCGAAACGCCAGTGATGCCTGTAAAGAACTGCTGGGGTTTTTGAAAGATCCAAACCTCTGGTATGAAAACAATCATATCCCCATGGAAAGTGTCCAGCATGCCAGGTCTCGATCCATGCAAATCCGGCAGGAGGCGTTCAAACAAACCACAATCGAGGTATTTGATGCACCCAATGACCGGTTAAACAGATGAACCCACAGCTAAATTTAACCATATTCTAACCTTAACAAATAATCATTGGGATCATATGGGCAAAGGTATGGGTGCCGGACTGATCCGCAAGACTTGTGATGCGGTTCTTTTGATCGTAAGAATAGGTTTGAATGACAGTATCTGATCCGTCCCGCTTTTCAATAAGGATATCTCTCAAATGGTTCAATGCTTCCCTTCTTTCATGCCCCCGTAAAACGGCTGTCAAGAAAAATATTGCCAAAACTATAAAAAAATGTTTAATATCTTATCAGATATTTTTAATGGCATATAGGGCATTGTGCTATCAAGCCATTTTTGGAGGATATTTAAAAACATGTGGTATAATGAAATCAATTTATACAAAACATTATGTATACCAGAAGGGGGCTATATGTCTTTTGGAAAGAATCTTGCAAAAGTCAGAAAAGAAAAAGGGTTAACTCAAGAAGACCTTGTAAAAATAAGCGGCGTTGCCATTTCTCAAATCAGGCGCTATGAGACAGACAAATCCACACCGTCACTTGATGCAATCATAAAGTTGGTGTCTGTGCTGGGTGTCTCCATTGATGAAATGGTTTTTAATAAAGTCACGGGCGTGGCACAAAACAAAATTGTTGACCGTGAACTCTTAGAACAATTTGAGTCCATATCCGGAATGAGCGAGGATGAAAAATACGTGGTTAAAAAAGTGCTTGAAGGCGTTATTGTGAAGCATCAGGTCGAAAAAATCATGAGACCGAAAACTCAAAAATCCTGGTCAGAGAGATTTAGAGATATCACCGACAGGCTTGCACAAGGGGCTCAAGATTATCCCCAGGATGAGATCGACAATGTGATTGACCAAGCCGTAGAAGCGGTAAGGGCCAAAAAGTATGCCCATTCTTAAAGCAGTCATTGACACCAGTGTCATGGTCAGTGTCGCTTTTGCAAAACAGGGGATAGCCAGAAAGATGCGGGACCTGATAGCCGACAATGCCTTTACCATGGTGACATCAAAACCAATTCTAAAAGAATTGTATGAGGTGTTGCATTATCCCCACATTGTGCAACGGTTCAACCCTTCAAAAAAGGAAATTGATGAATTTATCGGCATGATCATCGAGAATGCCTTGGTTACAACAAACACCTACCACATTGACGGTATCACCTTGGACCCCAAAGATGACATGTTTATTGCCTGTGCCCTGGAGGGTGATGCAGACTACATCGTCTCAAGGGATCCGCACCTGCGGAATATCAAACATTTTCAGCGGATACAGATCATAGATGCCACTATGTTTGTCAATAAGATCAGCAAGAGCTAAGGAATTTGACTCATTATAAACCGCCTCATAGTGCTCTCCTTCCATCAGGTTTTTGCGGGTCTGGGATGGATCAGCCTTTTCAATCCGGTAATCATTGGGATCATAGGCAAAGGTGTGGGTGCCGGACGGGTCAGTGATGCTTGTGATGCGGTTCTTCTGGTCATATGTATAGCTTTGCAGGACGACGTCCGAGCCGTCCCGCTTTTCAATACGGTTCCCGGCATCATCATAGACGTATCGGTAAACCACAGGGCCGGTGTCGCTGCCGTCCCTGATCTCATCCAGCCGGTTGCCGGGGTTATTATAAAGATAGTATTGCCAGATGCTGGAAGCAGTGGTCAAGGTCTTTCGGTTGCCCACGGCATCGTAGGTATAACTTAGATTATTTGGATTATCGTGACCCGGATAATAGACATTGGTCAAACGGTACAGGGCATCATAATCATAGAGGATGGTTCCTGACGCATCTGTTGCGGTCAGGAT
>JBDRPM010000151.1:0-14610 GCA_043827005.1 Pseudomonadota bacterium
CGTTCCAGAGGTGGCCGTGTCTGTCCTTGCCGCAGTAAAGGGACGACCGGAAATTGCGTTGGGAAATGCAGTAGGATCGATCATCTGCGATACCGGCCTTATTCTGGGGCTGATTACCCTGTTTGCACCCATCTCTCTTAAGAACAGGGTAATTCAGCGGCAGGATTGGTTCCAGCTGCTGGCCGGCACCCTGCTGGTGGGATCATGCATCCCCTTTTTCAGCGATGCCAGAATCTTTCAAACCGGTGGCAACCTGCCGCGCCAGATGGGAATGGTCTTCCTGATTCTGCTGGTTGTTTATCTATATGGGTCCCTCCGGTGGATTAAGGATGGCCGCCCTGCCGTTCCTGCCCATAGAAGCCCGGACAATCGAAAGGGATCTGTTTTAATCGGTTTTAAAATTCTAATGGGTTCAGCTCTCGTGGTGGGCACCTCCCATTTTTTGATTCCGCTCGTTCAGGAATCGGCCTTTCGCTTCAACATCCCGGAGGGAGTGGTCAGTGCAACCCTGATAGCCTTCGGCACCTCCCTTCCGGAACTGGTAACGTCAATCACAGCTGTCAGGAAAGGTTACGGAGAACTGGCCATAGGAAACATCATTGGCGCCAATATTTTAAATGTCCTCTTTGTTGTCGGTGCCTCTGCCAGCATCACCAGCGGCGGGCTGGCCACACCGGCCCTTTTCTTCAAGCTGCTCTTTCCGGCCATGATGGGGACTTTGATTATTTTCAGGCTGGGGATTCATTATTCAGACACCGTATTTAAAAAACCGTTCAGCATCATGCTGCTCAGTATTTATGCCTTTGTCACCCTGTCCAGCTATCTGGGCATAGCTGCATGAAAAAACAGCAAAAGGAGATTATATGTATTTGATATCAGCGTCTGCATTGGGCGCCTTGTTGTATTTTTACCTCACCGGTAAAAGAAAAACCGCACCACAGGAAGATGGTATACCGCCAGCAACCGAAACCGCAGAGGCCAGAGAAATTCCTGAAGAATCAGGCAAGGAGAAACCTGGGGACCTGCCGACCGATCTGACGGCTTTAAAAAAAGTCAAAAATCCGCTTAAACGGCATCTTCTTTATACTTACAAAATGGATGCCGCATATAAAATAAGAAAAACAGAGTCTGAGGCCCATGACCTTGTGATTGAATACGGTCAAGCCTATGTGGATGACTTCAAAAATTTGGAATCTGCTGTTTTAGAACATTTTGGAGACGCCCCGAAAGTCGTGACCCCATTTAAACAGCTGGCGATTGTTTTAGAAGAGGATCAGTCCTATGACCTGGCCATGACGGTTTGCAAGGCCGCCCTGAAACTGGGAATCGAAGATGGCACCAAAACCGGATACAAAGGCCGTATGGAAAGGATTTTGAAAAAAAAACAGGCCACGGTCTGAAAATCAATACCCCGGAAGAACCTTTTTACAGAATTTTCATACTGTCGTAATCGCCTGCTTATGGCCTCTGCCTGTTGACAACAATGACCTGAAAAGGATTTAAATTTTAAATTGTACAACTATCTTCTGGAGTTGTTCATTCATCATGGTCAGGCTGCTGATCTGTTGTCTAATCTGTTTGACATCTGAAAATGTTTTAAAGGTTGCACTTTCAAGTACATTGACATGGTCCATGGTCTGTGTCGTGTGTGTCAACGCATCTTTGGCATCCCCGACGATCCTCCCGGCATCAGATGAAATCAAAGACAACTTTGAGGAAACATTTTTCTCCAGTGCGATATTCTTTTCAAGGGTGTTAAAAACGGTCTGGGCAAAATGAGAGGTCTGGGAAATATTTTTTGATATTTCATTGACGGTAATGGTCTGTTCTTCCACGGATGCAGCAATAAAAGACATGATATCATGGGTTTCTCTGATGGTATCGATAACGGCCAGAATGATCTTAATCACATCATCCGTGCTGGTCTGCATGGCGGCTATTTTTTTTTGGACCGTATACGCTGCAGTGCTTGTCCGCCTGGACAGCTCTTTTACCTCATTGGCAACAATCGTGAACCCTTTCCCGGACTCACCTGCACCGGCAGCCTCTATGGCGGCGTTCAATGAAAGCAGATGAGTCTGCTCTGCAATGCCTTTGATCAGATCAATAATCTCATTGACCTCCTTTGCCGACACTTTTAGATCACCAATGATTTCTGTGGTCGTATCTGCTTTCTGGCGGGCGCTGAAAGAGACCTGTGTTCCCCTGCTGGTATTTCCAGACACTTCTTTGAGTGCGGCATGCATCTCTTCGATGGCTGAGGCAATCCCTGCAATGGAATCAGTCACTTCCTTTGAAGAGGAACCCAGGGTATTCATTGATTCTGCCACACGATCGGACAAACCGGCCGCATCAATCACCTTGTGTTGTGCATCCTCTGCAAATGCAGACATTTTTTCTATTTTCTGAACAATACTCCGGGTGGATCCGGCAGCCTCTTTTGATTTTTCATTCATCCGGCCTGCATTAATATTCAAATCGTCTGATACGGCGGTCAGTCCGTTGACAGAGGAAGTGAGACGTTCTATCTGTCGATGCACCTGAAAAATAATACCATGCAGTTTTTGGACAAAAAAATTAAACCAGTAGGCCAGCTCACCCAGTTCATCTTTTGACACCACCGTAATCGTCTGGGTCAAGTCTCCGGTTTCGGAGGCAATGGTTTTTAACCGAAGAATGGCCTTTTTTAATGGCCGAATGACAATGTGTCTGGTTAAAAAGAAAATCATAATCAGATTTACCGCAATGGTTAAACAGCTGAGTGTTACGATGATGAAGCGCCTTTGCTGTTTGGCCTTTCCAAGAACAATTTCCGTTACATTGATCAGTTCGAATTTATTGAGCATTTCAGTCCGGGTCATCTCAGCTGAAATCAGTTCTTCGGCAATATCCGTTTTGAGCACACCCAGTGTTTTCTGCAGCGATTCCCAGGATTTCCCCTGCTCTTCAATTATATCAATGCGCTGACGGATAGTTTCAAGGTCGGATTCAGGTTTTGGGCTTTTAAAAACAAGCTGATAAACCGACTCAGTAAAACTCCCGTCATCATTGAGTACCCCTTTTGACAGAATGAGCCGGTCCTTTCCGGCCTGAAGAATGATCCGGCCTTTGGAAAGATCTCTTCGTTGAGATCGGGAAAACTGATCCTTATAACTATTCCGATCTGAAAAAGTTTTTTCAGACAGAATGGTCCGGTCCTGTTTTAACTGTTGGACAACCTGAGTCCCTGTATCCGTTTCCAGGGCCCTGGGAATGATCAAGAGACGATTTTGCAGTTTGGTAACAGATGCCCTCAAATGCATGTTCAGATCCTTCTGGATCTGTAATAGTTCATTTGCTTTGACATTTACACGCATATCCCAGTGCCAGACAGCAAATAACAATAAAATAATGCACAAATTGGACGCCAGAGCGACACCAACAATCAACTTCTTTCCAATGGTCACTTTTTTTTTAAATTCCGCCGTGGTGTCTTTTTTATCCATTTTATCATAACCTTTTAAAATAGGCTGTCTTGACTGCATCATGGGCTGATACAGATAATGCGTCACATTGTTCAAATGCGGGTGAAAATAAAGGCCTGCAAATATTCAAGGTAACCTGAATATGATTGATCCCGGCAAGTCCGATAAAATGATCTTTAAATTCCATATCCCCATACCAGAAGATAGCGTCCCGGTTATAAGCATCCACAGGCACGCCATTGATCTTTTGATACACAATACTGACCGGCAGAACATTTTTTTTTGAATCAATGGCTGCCCGGAACAGAGGCTGTCTGAATCGGAGTACCGTATCACCGTTGGTGCTGGTTCCTTCCGGAAAAATCACCACAGAAAGATTTTTTTTCAGGGCCTGGGAAATTTGACAGGTCTCCTGCTGGAGAAACTGTCGGCTTCGTCGCTCAACGAAAATGCAGCCGGCAAGGGTGGTAACCGCCCCGAGAAACAGGGTCTCCCGGACCTCCTGGGATGTGACAAAGCAGCTGGGAAAGCGGCTTGCCAGAATCAGGACATCCAGGTAGGATACATGATTGGCCACAATCAGATAATTGCCGGGCCGCAATTTTTTTTCACCCGTGCAGGTGATGCGGCATCCTAAAAGCCTCAACACCAGTTTGGAAAAAATACAGACCATTCTGGCATTGATCACCCGATATCCATGGGGTGACAATAAAAAAACAGGGCAGATAACAATGCAGACAAAAAGATAGAAAAGAACCAGCAGACAAAGATAAAAAATCTTGAAGCCCTCGATGATTTTCATGCCGGATGGCTATCCTTTCCGTGAGAAAAGTCCGGCTTTGACTCGCCGACGTGGGATCCGGACCAGGTTGAGCAGGCTTAAAAAAGCCATCTTGATCCTGTATTTGGGATAGGACAGAATACCGATCCGGGCCACCTGAATGATTTCATCTCCGTTTTTAAAGTTCATACGGCTCAAATAAAACTGAGTCAACTCTGGATCCCGATGATAATACCGGGTATCTTTTTCTGATTTTTGAAACACGGTCTGGTGAACACTGTTTCGAAAAACAAAATGGTCCAGATCCAGCTCAGCAGTTTTATTGATGGCAACGGGCTGACGAAAATCACGATCCACAGCCTGGGCAATTCTGATATGATCCCGGCTGGGCGTATGGCTGCCATAAGGGGACGGGAACACATCTTCAAAATGGAGGGCAACATTACCCAGGCTTGACAGCACACAAGCCACATTGGTCACCCATATGGTTTTGAACATGGATGTCTTAAACAGATATTTCATCAGCAGCCGGGAGGCCATATAATGTGTCAGTCCCCGTTGACGGGCATGCTTTTTCACACAGGACAATCCAAGATGAAGGATATTTTCATACCCACCGACATCAAGGATGACGGCTGAACAGAACCCCAGTGCATTTCCATCATTATCTCTTGCAAAGGTGATAACATTGTTTTTCAGATCCTCCCGGCTTCCGGTCAGGCACTGGTACCTGGGAACCTGAAGAAAACAATCGGATGCAATCTGCTCCATTTCCGTGTGATATCGGGCCAGCTGTTCATCCGTCCAATAATATCCCGGCCTGAAAAAAAAGTCAATTTTGACCGGCCGCTGTCTGTGTCGTTTCATAATCATGGACAACATAGATATGACATCTTTGTTAGGATTGTTTTAAATTTTTAATAGAGAATGATTATGGCTTCAATTGGTTGGGGTCAAACCTTGAATTGTGAATTCTAAGAAGGATTTGATAGGATCAAGCCAAAGACAATAAACATTAACCTGCCCCCCCCAAAAAAAGCTTGTGTAAGTGGACCTTTTTATTGAAAAAACACATATTGTATTTTTTCAATGTCTTTTGAGACTTTTGTTGACAAAAAGCAGGTTCTTAGCTACAGGTACCTACAAACTATTGATACAATTGACGCATGGGTAAACGAAGAAAAGGCTCGAATTCATGAGGTTATATAAAAAGGACTTTTCGTTATCAAATATGCAGGAGGTTGGCCATGCTGGAAAAAATAAAATTTGAAAAATTTACTGCATTTGAAAAACTCGAAGTCAAATTATCCCCAGGAGTCAATATTTTTATCGGAGAAAACAGCACAGGGAAAACCCACATCTTAAAAGCTGCTTATGCTGCTTGTGATATCGCTAAGAGCAAGGGTGGGTTTGCTGAAAAAATCAATAACGTTTTTTATCCCTCTGGAAAACAGATCGGGCGATTGATTAAGCGATCCTCCACGAGCAGCAAAGGATCATTGGAAGTAACACGAAGGCTCAGAGACAAAAGAAAGATAACTTTACGGCTGTCCCTGTCAAATCATACCATAAAACCGGAAAAAGCAACCATTTCCGGTGCTCCAAAAGCCTGGATTGAAAATCCTATGGAAGCTGCCTATATCCCAGTTAAGGATATGATGGCCAATGCACCAGGTTTTCGCTCGTTGTATGAAGAAAGAGAAATTCATTTTGAAGAGATTTATGTAGATATTTTGCGTAAAGCCTTTCTCCCATTGCTTAAAGGTCCGACAGACAGACCACGTAAGCAACTGCTGGAGAGCTTGCAAAAAGCCATGGGCGGTAAAGTGATAGCGAAAAATGAAGAATTTTTCCTGCGCAGCAAACATGGCGAACTGGAATTCACCCTTTTAGCCGAAGGTTTCCGTAAAATGGGGCTCCTTTGGATTCTAATTCAGAACGGGACTTTATTAAATGGGTCGGTTCTTTTGTGGGATGAGCCGGAAACCAATCTGAATCCCAGGTTGATGAAAACGGTTGTTGGCATTTTACTTGAGCTTCAGCGGTTAGGTGTACAGATATTGCTCTCCACTCATGATTACGTGATTTTGAAGGAATTCGATCTTCAAGCTGTGAAGGACGGCAACATTCTTTTTCATGGCCTGTATCGAACCAGGGATGTTGGAGAGATTGAGATTTTAACGACCAATGATTATTTGCAACTCTCTTGGAACGCTATTGACGACACATTCGGAAGCATTGTTGATCGAGAAATCGAAAGATCCATGAAGGGGCTTGGCAAATGAAAGTCGATGCTGATGGGTTCTCGTTTGATTTTACCACTGCGCTGGATGCTTTTGCCTTTGACGAAAAAGACAAATCAAAACCTACTTTTCATGGACAACGGATGAAAGCGGTGGACATTGTTGCCGAGCAAAGAATTGACAAGCCAATATATTACATCTGCCTTTTAACCTTCGATAATGCCTTGAATACATTCATGCAAAAGGAATTGACAAAAGAATTGCCTGTTGGGTTGGCATCCAGGCGATGGAAACAGGAAATTGTTAAAAATTGCCAGGTGGTTAATATAGTCACATGGAACAAGAATTTTCCAAAGTGGCCGGTGACTCACACGCCAGCTACAGGATGATCATGACGGATCCTCACTGATTTGTGTGTATCCAGAGCCTTCATGGTGTCGACACTGTGATAAAAGTGTCAGCCTTGCCGGTTGGACCAATTCCTGGGCTCTTTTCCATGGATAGCTTTTATGAGAAAATTTTATCCTGAACCTAAAAAAAATTAAACTGAAAAACCGGATAAAACAATGAAATTTATAGCGGACCTTCATATTCATTCAAAATATTCCAGGGCAACGGCTAAAAACCTTGACCTTGAAAATTTGTATTATGCTGCACAGATTAAGGGCATCCGGGTTGTGGGGACCGGGGACTTTACGTTTCCTGCCTGGATCGATGAAATTGAGACCAAGCTGGAACCGGCAGAGCCGGGTTTGTTTCGGCTAAAACCGAAGTTAGCCGCTCCAATTGACAAGACCATACCGGAAAAATGCAAAGCCCCGGTCCGGTTTATCCTTCAAACTGAAATCAGCAATATTTACAAGCGGGATGATCGGGTTCGGAAAAATCATAATTTGATCTATTTTCCGGATATCAGGAGTGTTAAACAATTTAATGCCCGCCTGGATGCCATCGGGAATATCAAATCCGACGGCCGGCCCATTTTGGGCCTGGATGCGGCCGATCTGTTGAAAATTATGCTCGACACCAATGATGATGGTTTTTTTGTACCAGCCCATATCTGGACACCCTGGTTTTCCATGTTTGGCTCAAAATCAGGATTTGATTCCATTGAAGCGTGTTTTGGGCCGTTAAAAAAACATATTTTTGCGGTTGAAACCGGGCTTTCGTCCGACCCGCCCATGAACTGGCGTATCCAGGATCTGGATAATGTCAGGCTGATATCCAGTTCCGATGCTCATTCTCCTGGATACCTGGGGCGGAACGCCTCGGTGTTTGATACGGATTTAAGTTTTCACCATATCCGAAACGCCCTGGAAAAAAATGACCTGAAGGCGTTTTGCGGAACCCTGGACATGTATCCCCATCAAGGCAAATACCATTATGACGGACACCGCAAATGCAATGTCTGCCTGAACCCTGCTGCCACGGCAGAACTTGACGGCATCTGCCCTGAATGCGGGAAAAAGGTGACCTGTGGCGTGCTCAACCGGGTACAGGAGCTGGCCACACGACCTGAAGGGTATCAGCCGGAAAACCGGCATGGATTTAAAAGCATTATTCCCCTGGCAGACATGCTGGCCCAAATTTTTCAGGTGGGCCCTAAAACTAAAAAAGTGACCACGTACTATCAAAAAGCCATTGAGCAGCTTGGCCCTGAACTTGATATTCTTCTGGACCGGTCGCTGGAAGAAATTAAAACCAGCCAGGTGCCGCTGCTGGCCGAGGCCATTGAAAAGATGCGGTCCGGAAATGTCCGGATCGATCCGGGGTATGACGGCGAGTTTGGGCAGGTTCATCTGTTTACCCGGCAGGAAAAAGAGGTGCTTCAAGGAGAGCGCTATCCATTGTTTGATCTTCCCAAAGAAAAGAAGATAACCCCTGTGGGCAGGATCAGTGCTGAACCTGAGAAACCATCTGGAAAAATAAAAAAAATGAGTCCTGTTCGACGTTCTAAAGCGTTGAATTTATTGCAGGGGCTTAACCCTGAGCAGCAGCGGGCTGTGGATTCTGATTCCTGTGCCATGGTGATCCAGGCAGGTCCTGGAACCGGCAAGACCCTGACGCTGACAGCAAAAATTGCCAGCCTTATTTCAAAAAAAGGGGTTGAGCCGTCATCCATACTTGCCCTGACCTTTACCAACAAAGCAGCCAGAGAGCTGGCGCATCGGATTCAAATTCATCTATTGAAAAGCAGCAGTCAGCCCGGCAGCAGCCAGCCGTTGTCCGGCACGTTTCATTCTTTTTGTTTAAAACTGCTCAAGCAATACCAGACATTCAATGCCGCCATTGCCGATGATACCCTGCGACTGTCTTTTATCCGGATGGCCCTGGGTGATCATGCCAGCAGAACATTGATCAAACAGGTCGATCTTCTGATCAGCCATTGCAAGCAGCGATTGCTGGGGCCTGAGGACGACTTGAGCACCATTGAAAATTCATTGTCTGGTTTTTCCTCAATTTATCAGGCTTATCAAGCCCTTTGCAAAGAACAGAATGTGGCGGATTTTGAAGATCTGATCTTTTTGACAGTCAAGATGCTGACCCGGGATGGCCATATCCTTGCAAAGGTTCAACAGCAGTATCAATACATTTTTGTGGATGAATATCAGGATTTAAATTTCGGTCAGTATGAATTGATAAAAATTTTGGCCCAAACAGGCAACCTTGTTGTGATCGGGGACCCGGATCAGTCCATATACGGGTTCAGGGGATCGGACAATCGCTATTTTAAAGATTTTTCCCATGATTTTCCAGGATGTGAGCGAGTTGTTCTGAACCAAAATTATCGGTCCACCCAGACCATTTTAGATGCGTCTTTCCAGATGATCAGCCATGCAGCGGATGCAGATGAAACCGTTAAGATTTTTGCAACCGACAAAACCTTTCAAAAACTGATTATCAAGGAAACAGCCTCAGAATATGCAGAAGCCGTAGCCATTGGCAAAATGATTGAACAACTTGTGGGAGGGACCTCGTTTTTCTCAATGGATGCGGGTAAAACAGATATGACCATTGAAAAAGAATACTCTTTTTCTGATTTTGCCGTCCTGTACCGAACCCGGAAAGAGGCTGACGTCTTTGTTAAAATCTTTGAAAAAGAGGGAATTCCGTATCAGGTTGCAGATAAAAATAACTGGTTTAAAATTGATATCATCCAGGATTTGATCAGCCTTTGTAGAATTTTGACAGGCGAACAGACCCATTTGGATACAAAACGGATTTTCCTTTTGTTTGGAGCCGGACAGGCAAGGAAAGCTCAATCTGTTGAGGAAAAGATCAGGCAGCTGAAAGCATCCATTGATGGTCAGAACAATGATGATGCCATAATAAAAATTGTACAGGCCTGTGATCCGGATAAAATGATTGAAAATAATGCCCGGGCAAAACTGGCGGTTGAAAAAATAATTCACCTTGCCGGCCTTTATGATGATCTGGACAGTTTTTTAGAAGCCTTGTCCTTAAACCAGGATGTGGATACCATTGAATTTGAGGTTGAGCAAGTATCATTGATGACCATGCATGCTGCCAAAGGCCTTGAGTTTCCGGTTGTCTTTGTTGCCGGATGTGAGCAGGGGCTGATTCCCTTTGCAAGAAATGGTAAAATTATTGATAATATTGAAGAAGAACGACGGCTTTTTTATGTGGCCATGACCCGGGCCATGGAGATTCTGTGTTTGACTTATGCAAAAAAAAGAAGCATATATGGCATTGGTCAAAAAAGACAACGATCTTTTTTTATTGAGGATATTGAAAAACAATTGATGAAGATAGAAAAAATGCCGGCCAGAAAAGTTCGGGAAGAAAAGCAGATACAACTGGAATTATTTTAGCTGACATCAAACTACCGGATAACCGGATAAAAAGATAACCGGATAAACAGAATCAGGACAAGAATGGAACCGACCCTTTATAAAACAATTGAACTTGAAAACGGACAGACCCTGCGCATTCTGGACCTGTCCAGAACGATCAGCGAAGACGCCTTTGTGGTAAAAATGAAGGCCGCAATTGATATTAAAATTAAACCCGAACTGTTTTCAAACGCACTGCCATCCGGAGTGTCACTGGAAGAATTGACTGCCCTTGTGGGAGATACGGTTGTTTATGAATATGAGATGGAACGTAATTTTATATTGAAGCCTTTAAAGGATGAAGTGTTTGATGGGCTGGTAAAAACGTTTTTAAACAATCTGGGTCAGTATGTGGCAAAGCCTAACTTTCCTGAAAAAGTGATTGTCAAAGCATATAAAGACAGTATTAAACAATCAAAAAGGTTGGCAAGTTATACGATTTAAGGTAAATATAGAAACATGGTAAAGACCTGTCACATAATGTTACTGATTGTTTTTATTGTCACTGGTTTGTCCGGCCGGGCCAGATCTCATGTCTATATGTATGTTGATCAAAATGGTGTGGTCAATTTTACCAATGTGCCCACGTCCTCAGATTACAAACTGTATATCGCAGAAAAACCCAAAAGCATCAACCTTGCTTTAAGCACAATAAAATATGACGAGATGATTCGAAAAGCCCAGAAACGGTATGGGGTTGAATTTTCATTGATCAAAGCAGTGATCAAGGTGGAATCGGATTTTAATCCAAAGGCTGTTTCTAAAAAAGGGGCCAAGGGATTAATGCAGATCATGCCCATGAATTACGAGTTTCTTTCTATTAAAGATCCGTTTAATCCCATGCAGAACATCATGGGGGGAACCTGGTATCTTCAACAGCTTTTGAAACGGTATGAAAATAAACTGCCTCTGGCCCTTGCAGCCTATAATGCAGGTCCCGAGGCAGTGGACAGGTACCAGACCATTCCGCCATACAAAGAGACCCGTAACTATGTCCAACAGGTCATGAAAACGTACAGCCAGTATAAAAATATCTAAAGAGGGAAACCCGCAACCCATGTCCACGCCTCAGTTTCTTGCTTTTTTTGACAGAAACTGAGAAGTAAGGCCCTAAAAATCAGTTTCAAGTTCTTTTATGAATTTAATCAGCCGGTCTTTCATGTCCGGCCGTTCCAGGGCAAAGGCCAGGTTGGCCATTTGAAATCCGACTTTATCGCCGCAGTCAAACCGTTTTCCTTTAAATTTATATCCAAAAACAGGCTGTTCCTTGAGCAGGGATTTCATGGCATCGGTGAGCTGGATTTCACCACCTGCCCCTTTTTGCACTTTCCCAAGAAAATCAAAAATTTTTGGGGTTAAAATATACCGGCCGATAATGGCCAGGTTGGATGGGGCATCTTTGGGGTCGGGTTTTTCCACCATGTCATTAATCCGGACAATATTGTCTTCAATTTCCAGGGCATCAAGGATACCGTATTTATCTGTCTGATCTTTTTCCACCTCCATGACGGCAGCCATGGAAGCCCGCAATCGATCAAATATTTTGACCATCTCAGAGAGAACCGGTTTATCGGTCTGGATCAGATCGTCTGCCAGAAGAACAGCAAAAGGTTCATCGCCCACAATATCCCGTGCGCACCAGATGGCATGGCCCAGCCCCAGGGGTTGATTCTGTCGGGTATATACAATGGTGCCTGTGGTGGGAACCAGCTCCTGGATCTGTTTTAGCAGATCGGTCTTCCCTTTTTCCTGCAAGGTGTGTTCAATTTCAAAGGAACGGTCAAAATGGTCTTCCAATGCTTTTTTCCCCCGGCCTGTGACAAAGATGATCTGCTCGATACCGGCTCGGAAGGCTTCTTCAACCGCATACTGGATAATGGGCTTGTCAACAACCGGAAGCATCTCTTTTGCCATGGCTTTGGTAGCCGGAATAAATCGGGTTCCCAGTCCTGCAACAGGAAAAACAGCCTTTTTTACTTTCATGAAAACTCCTTTGAACAATGGGTACGAAATTATAAATGATAATACTGTATGTTAATCGTTGCTGTCTGATACTTATTTGGAAAATACGAATATGTCAATTATATTTTCATTCTCCTGGTAAACCTCAAACCAAAGCTGGACATGGACTTGGATCAGAATCAGGCCCAGAATGATTTTCAGATATCAGAAGATGGACTATTGAATTTTAAAATGATAAGTAGTTCAGTGACAGGATAACAGGATACAGTATTGATATGTGTATCCATTGCAATAAGGACCGCAGATGAAATAAAGTGAACAGAAATTACACCGAACTTTGGCTCATTTACAAGGCGCATCAAAGGTTCAATAGCAGGCCTATTGGGCCTTTGATGCAACGCAGGTGATGAGTCAAAGGGCAAGTAATTTCGTTCAGTTTATAATATTTGCGGTCCTAAACAACTTGATCAAATGAGATGATAAAATGGAAAGATTCTGGGTTATTGTTGTTTCCTCTGCCATTGGCACGGCTTTTTATGTGTGGTTTGCCCGGGCTGTTAAAAAACAATCCATGCAGGATTATATTTTGTCCCATCAGTGGCTTTTGCACCCCAATGCCATCTGTTACTGGCGGACAGGCCTGGCTGCGCTGGGGTTTATTCTTTATTTTTTAACCGTTTATCAGGCCTTGGCCATTTTTATTTTTACCTTTGCAGCCATTCTGGACGGGGCAGACGGTGTAGTGGCAAGAGCCTGTAACATGGGCTCCCGCTGGGGGGAATGGCTGGACCCCATGTGTGACAAATTAACCTATTTGCCGCCATTGATCGGATTTGCCTATGCCGGGATTATATCTGTTGATCTGATATGGATATTGACGGCAATAGAATTTTTTGGCCAGTTTTTTGCCCGGCGGATTTTAACCTGGATCAAGTTTTCCGGGGCAGCCAATAATTTTGGTAAGATAAAGGCCATCATCTGTTTCAGTCTTGTCATTTTATGCGCATTGATGGATAAAAATCCGGGTATCATCAATATTGCAGATGGAATTCTCATGGGGTGCATTATTCTTTCAACCGCATCTGTGGTGTTTAAGTTTATTCCGAACTGGCTTTACGCTGATATTCTTTCTGCATTAAATTTTTGCTGTGGTGTAACCAGCCTTTTTTTGACCTACAATCGCTTTTTTGCCTGGGCCATCTGTGTCATTATCATGGGGCAGTTATTTGATTTGTTTGATGGCAGAATGGCCTTAAAACATGGGGGCACACGAATTGGCCCCTTCATGGATGATATTGCTGATTTTGTCAGTTTCGGTCTGGCACCGGCCTATGTGATTGTGCAAAAAGGGGGGTTCCTGGCATGGTTTGTCGGAATTGTTTTTATTGTCGGGGTTGCCTATCGCCTTATTCGGTTTGTGGCTGTGGATAAAAAACGCAGCGATCTGCCGGAAGGGATATTCAGCGGATTTCCCAGCCCTGCAGGCGCATTGATGGTTCTGGGCGCATCTTTGGTTTCTTCGCCCATTGTTTTGTGGGCTGTAACCGGTCTTTCAGTAGGGTTAATGGTCAGTCAGATCCAGTTTGCCCATTTTGGCCGGGTGATTCTCAAAAAAATCCCCAAGCCTTTGTTTTTTCTGATCAGCGCATCCATTATTGTGATGCTTGCCTTTATTTTTAAAACAAAAAATGTGCAGATGTTCGGGTATCTGATTCTGGGGTCTGTTCTGGTTTATATTGTCAGTGGCAGGCGGTGGAGAAACCAATGATGAGCATCTTTACATGTTTTTATCATGGAATCGGATGTGCAATTGTTTGACATTATTGTCTTTTTTTTGTATGGTTGACGCCTTTGAAAGACCATAACAATACAATAAGGACGGTTTAATGACGGATAAAACAAAAAAAATATCTCAAATACCACCGGAACAACTCAGCCTGAAAAGCAGGTTTAAATTTGACTGCCATAAAGGTGTCAAATGTTTTACAGATTGTTGCCGGGGAATTGATATCATGCTTACCCCATATGACATTTTAACCATGCGCAAAAAATTGGAATTAAGTTCTGAAGAATTTCTGGCGGTTTTTACCACCCCCCAGATTCTTGAAAAAGCAGACCTGCCGATTGTCACTTTAAAATTATTGGATGATGACAGAAAATCCTGCCCTTTTGTGGAAGACAAAGACGGATGTGTCATCTATGAGCATCGGCCCACCACCTGTCGGTATTATCCATTGGGCGTCGGATCTTTGAGCTATAGCGGGGAAAAAGGCGAAAAAGATGAATTCTTTTTTACGGTAAAAGAG
>JBDRPM010000152.1:0-2390 GCA_043827005.1 Pseudomonadota bacterium
CATTGACAGTTTATCCCGTGTTTCGTTCAAAAGGGCTGACAACTCAATGGCAATGTTTTCTGACAGGGATTGAACCGTCTGGGCAAACCGGCTGGTGGACTGGGCGGCCTGGGTGACTTTGGTAATCCTGTCAGAAACATCCTTGATGTCATGGCTGGTTGCCTGGGCATTTCGGGCAATTCCGGCTGTGGTGCCGGTCTGCTGTTCAACTGCAGCCGAGATCTGGAAACTGGCATCCATGAGATTTTCAATTCTGGCTTCGATTTTTTTTGTGTTTGCAATAATGATATGGCTGACCTGCTGAATGGATTCGATTTTTTCAGCAATATCGGCATTGGCCACTTCGGTCTGGATGGAAAGCTCCCGGACCTCTCCTGCCACCACGGCAAACCCTTTTCCGGCCTCACCGGATCGGGCCGCTTCGATCCTTGCGTTCAGGGCCAGAAGCTTGGTCTCTTTGGCAATGTTTTTCACAATTTGAATAATCCCGGTAATCTGTTCCGAGGCCTTTGTCAGTTCGCAAATATCTTCCCTGGAAGTCCGGATGACTTCATTGATATCGGTGATCAGTTCGTTCTGTTTTGAAACCTGGGTGCTGATATCGGTTGCCGCAGATTGAAGCTGTCGGGTTGAAGTGGAAACGGTATTGGTTTGTTCCACTGTTTTGGAGGCTGACCTGGTTGCTCCGAGGGTATGGTCTTCGGTATCAGCAGCCAGTCCGCTGAGTTCTTTGGCTGTTGCCTTCATGGCAATTGCTTTTTTTTGAAGGCCGTCAATTAATCCGGACATTTTACAGATCAGCTCCTGGATTACGATTCGTTCACTTTTCTTTCGCTGGTCTTCTTTTTGCAAATTGGTCAGAGCCCCTTGAAAATCTTTGAGAGCGCCGGCCAGAATACCGATCCGGTCCTTCCGGCCCTGGAAGGGGATGCAGATGGTTTGGCCGCAATTGATGGCTTCAATAGCCTGGGTCAGGTATTTTAACGGTTTTTCAACAACAAAACGCGCCATCAGGTGAAGCATGACAAGGTTGATCACAACAGCCAGGATAGCAATCACAGCAATGGCGGTTCTTTTTTCCTGCCGGTACTGGATAAGGGCTGTTTTTTGTTTTTGAATATCTTCAATTTTATAAAGGATCTGATTTCTGGCTGTTTCAGCAGTCAGGGCCTCATCAGCCAGCTGACTTTTAAGAAGCATGATTTTTTGTTTCAAGGCATCTTCACTGTCCCCTGCTTCAGTGGTTGTCTTAATCTGAGCATTGATTTGGCTTATGTCCTGTTCCGGAAACTGGCTGGCCAGCTGAATACGAACAATGGCTTCAGAAAAGCTTCCGTCTTTATTCAAAAGGCCCTTTGATATAAAAATATGTTCATTTTCCGATTGAACCACAAACCGTCCGTTTGAAATGTCCCGGCGCTGGGAACGGTTGAAAAACTGCCTGTATTTTTCAGCGCCTTTAATTTGTTCCTCTTTTACAAATCCTGCAGAATACCGGGTTTTGATCCAGCTGATAATTTGTTCGGCCGGATCTGTTGCCAATACTTTCGGGATTTCCAGGTATTTTTTCTGGAGGTCAAAAATACTGGCCCTTAAGTGTTCATTCATGGATGCGTTCACATCCAGCAGATCATTGGTCCGGGATTCAATCTGGAAAAACGCGGTAATATTGACATACATCAACAGGCCGATACAAAGATTGGAAATCAGCCCCACGCCGAGCATCATTTTAAGCCCCACGGACAGCCATGCCCGTTTGGTCTTTGTCTTTGGCAGTTTAAGCGTTGTTATGGTCATGTTTTGTCACCTTTTTAAGTAAAATTTTTTATTTTTTTAAAGAAAACACTGGGAGCGTAACAGAGAATCGTGAGGGGCAGGTGAGCAAACGATTTGGAAATCATAAATCCTGTTTTTTTGTATGTTCAAACAATATTTTAGCGACTTGATCATCATTTCCAAATAAATCTTATGCATAGTGAACCTGTGTATGAAATGGCTGTAAAGAAATCCATGCAGGGTCGCCAGGGCATATTCAATAAAATGACAGGATTTGATAATGATGAATCTTCAGTTAAAGATCATGGATTCCAAAGAAACATCAATGCCCAGGCTTGATCTGCCTTATCTTCTGGATGTCATGGGCATACAGACCGGTTCAACAGATGCGTTTATTCGGTCTTTGCCGTTTTCAATCCGGGATGTGACAGCTGGAACTGAAAATGAATTTCAGACCGCTGTTCTGGGTCAGCAAAAAGATATTGATCTGGCCCGCACCATTGAAGATGCCAATTATTATAAAAACATGATCCGCCGGACTGCTTCCGGGGATACGCCGAAAAAAAGAATTATAGGGCTTGAAAAATATTTAAATAAGAATCGGGACAATATCT
>JBDRPM010000153.1:0-7349 GCA_043827005.1 Pseudomonadota bacterium
CAAAACGATTGACTCTTTTCCACAATCGTGATGATACCACTTTCATACACTGCTGCATCAGCTGTTGATACTGCCTTTACTTTTACAGTTCCATCCTCTGTCACACCAGTGATCGTTGCAGTTGTTACACCTGTATAAGCACCAGCAAATGAGGCGGCAGTTGATGCAAGACCAGTGGTTGAATCAACAATTGACCAATTAAAGGTTTCCGCACCACCACCACTGATCACAAAAGCTTGGGTGGCATCAACTTCAAGGTTCATGGCACCAGCCGGGTCCATTGATTTTCCGGCATTGATTGTAAAGGATAAAGACGTTGCAGCAGAAGATACATTTCCAACCTCATCTTCAAACCAGGCATACACTGTTTTTGAACCTGTACCGGCTATGGCATAATCCAGGGTGCTGGTGGCCGGGTTTGAAAAATCATACTCGGTCGCTGTGGCCGGCGTTTCTGTAGAATTCACATACACCTTGAAAATATCCCCCAGCGTACCTGAAACCACCAGGGTTACCGGGCTGCCGGATGCAGTCGTTGCTGTTTGCCCACCAACGCTTGTGTCAAGACCAATCGTTGCAACCGGAGCAACATTATCAAAGGTATAGGGGCCGAAAACCGTATCACTGCTGAGTTCGGTTCCCCCGATGGGAATGCTGTTATAAACCGTTTTGACATGCAGGTACCATGAATCGCCATCACTGGTACCAAACTGGGTATCAGCATCTACTGAAATGACAATTGCATTGCTCTGGGGAACACTTCCATCGCCCAGACCAATGCCCAGTTCATTATCAGCCAATGCGGTTATTGAATTGTTCCAGGTATACACATATTCTGTTATGGTGTATCCGGTCGTATCTGAGTCGGTCGAAGTAATGACAGCATCTATACTTCCACTTGGAACCGCCAAAGGGATGGTTCCAATGCTTACCCCATCGATGGTCATGCTCTTTGGCTCAAACTTTGCGTATACAACTCCCGGCAGTAAAATCAATGCCAGTAAAAAAACAATGAATAGTTTTGAAATATATTTTTTAATCATAATGATTTCCCTGAGTCTATACCATTAATATTAACATCTGAGTGGAAAACAATTTTCATTTTCTTGTACCATTTTTTTTGCATGGCTGCAGTCATTCATGCCTGCAGCCATGCAATTTGATTCAATTGCTTATTTGGTTAATGTAATATTTACACCGGTTGTATCATTGGTGACATTGGTCGCCTGTGCATAGGTACCGGTTGTATTAGCCTGATCAGATGCATAATATTTGAGTGCAAATGTTCCGGTCAGATCCTGGGCCAAAACTTTATAAGCCACACCCGCTTTCACTTCAATGGCATAGGTAAAGCTTATATTGTCTACGGTTTGGGTTTTCGCTTCATGCAGATCACCTGTGGCCGGGTCATAGGCACCCACCGTCACGATTGCATCGGCATCGGCTTCAGAAAGAGTAACCGTTCCTGAAATCGTTGCACTGGTTGGCAATACAATATTGTGATTGGCTATATTGGCCTGGATTGCGATATTGTCTTCGGTCAACTCGGGTTTCCCGTTGCCCGGAAGAACCAGCAGCGAATAATCGGTTCCATCAATAACCTTGCTGAATGTGAACACCCCGGATGTATTGGTCTGAGTAACTCGACGATACTCGGTCGTTGGGCTGAAGATCAATACATAAGCCTTTGCCACCGGACCTGAATCATCAGTTATGGTTCCACCAAATGTCCAGGTAGTCGGCGGAATGATCAGCGTGATATTCTTGGTGGTTGTGGACCCCAGATTTCCGGTTGTCACATCATCAACATACACCTGATAATCATTTCCCTTGCCTGCTCTTATCAGATGAGGGGTGTTTGCCTTCAGTCCATTGAAGGTATAAACACCACTGGCATTGGTTTTTGTGGATTTGGCATAATTGGAGTTGAGTGCAATCAATGTCACAACCGCATCTTTCACAACGCCGCTGGCATCTGACACTATACCCGTAATAATCGCACCTTTGGTCATCAGGATGTCCACGTCTGACAGATCGGAAATAACCTGTTTTTCCAAGGATGCCGGGTAATACTCACTGTGGCTGGCCACAAGCGTATATACACCTGACGGGATATCCACCAGGGTATAATCTCCGCTTCCATCTGTAAAAGCAGGGGATCTTTGTTTTGAGCCATTGCTCTTGAGAATATCCACTCTTGCATTGACCACGGCAGTTGTGCCATCTGCATTATCGAGAACTGAACCTGAAATTCTAAAATTCTGATCCACGATAAAATCAGACCTGACCGTGGTGGCATTGGTGAGAACAACACCCTGGTTCATCTGATCTGCATATGGCGGCAGTGGTCGAAGATTTACATTATAAGTTGCCGGAGCCATTTGTGTAAATGTATAGTACCCGTCTTTATTGGTCCGGGTTACATAAGGCAGGGGCACATTGCTGGTTGTTGACAAAAATACCAGATAATTTTCCAATGGGATACCATTGTTGTCTTTTGATCGATTCAACGTCACATACCCTTCGAGTATGGCTGTATCCGGAACACCAATCACAACCGGGATGTTTTTGCCTGTTGCATTGGCAGTTGTAACATCGACCTTGGTTGCATCAGAGCGTACCGTCACTGCATTTGAACCGGTTTTATGGTAATATTTGATGCCATCCAGTTCAAAATAAACATAATAGTCGGCTGACTTGGCCACCTTAATTTCAAAGTCACCATTTGAATCTGTTTCATCAGAGCCGAATTTCCAGGCATCAAAATTAAAATTATTGGCTTTGACAATTGCACCACTCACGGCTGTACCATCAACGGTTACAGTTCCTGAAATGGTCATCAGGTCACCGCATGTCAACGCAAAATCTCTGTCTGCGGTATCGGTATTTGCAACAACGCTGACTGCAGTTGCACTGGAAAAGTCTTCTGTACCATCATAGAAAACTGCCACACCCTCTCCAACCACTGACAGAACGTAATCTGTGCCGGGCAGCAGATTGTAAAGCGTGTAATCATTGCTTCCACCAGCACCGGTTACCATGACCGCTTTTTGTATGCCAACGGTTTCTGAGCGGATAAATACTTCAACCATCTGGTCATCACAAAGGCCGGTTATGGTTCCTGAAACCGTACCCAATGATAATGTCCAGTCAAATACTGCATTGTCAATTTGAATTTGCTGTGTTCCATAAACTGCCCAGAGTGTAATCGTGCCGGGCAATGGTGTGGGCAATGGCGGTGTCACGTAATTGCCGTTTGCATCCACAGCAGCCGTTCCGATCACCTGGCCATCGCTTTTTATAACAACTCTCAAACCGGAAAGGTTTGCAGCACTGCCATTGATCGATACTTTTCCTGATTGTGCTTGATATTCTGCCAAAGTGATTTTGGGCACTGTGACATCTGCGCCCGCTACAGGGAACGAAGCCGTAACAGCACGCTTCTGGAATCCTGGTTTGGTGGAAAGGATCTCAACCTGATAGGTGCCGCTGGGAACCTTGGTAAAGGAATACGCACCAGAGTTAACCGCCTGAGTGTCCACTTTATAGTTTCCACTGGCCAGTACCTGGATCAGATTCGCCACTGCGCCATCAGCATTGACTTCCGGTGTCCCACCATACACAGCAGTTCCTGAAACCGTATATCCGCCTGTAACCGTAATCAGGCCAGGGCTGAATAAAACCGCATAGGTTTGAGCGGTTGTGGGATCGGCATCCGGGGCAAGCCCTGCGGCAACTGCCAAAAGTGTTGGTACAGTGTACCCGGCATTGGCTGCTGTGTCAGGACCGATAATGGTTTTTTGAATATCAATGGGGTATTTGCCGTTTCCGACTCCCAATTTAACCTTGAATTTTGCTTTAAATGCCGTAAACGTGGCAGAAGAATTGGTTGTAAAAAAATTAGCCGCCGCAGCTGCAATCATGACAATGCCTTCTGCGGGTTTGTTGTTTGCCTGATAATATAAGGTAGATGCAATGGTTGCAGCTGATGGCGGAGAATCAGGATTGTATGTTGACCCGTCATCAATCTCCATATCGCCTTTTACCAGTCCTTCAAAGGTAAACACAGCCGGGTTATATTTTAAGGTAAACACAAGGCCGTTTACATCATTGGCACCGCCTTCAAGGGCGAGATCCAATGTTGCTGTTCTTGCTGCATCATTCCCCGTGTTATTGACACTGACGGTCTTACTCAGGCTCAAAGTCTTGGCTGCAAATGCGGCCTGACCCAATCCCAATGTCATCAGTGCGATTAAGCAGAAAATGAAAATTTTATTGAAATTTTTCATATATATATCCTCGTTATTTTTGTTTGTCTTTATTTGCTTTGCTTTCCATAAAGTGTTCGACGCGATGCATTTTTTCCAATAAACTGATATGACTTTTCTGTAAATTTTCAAATGCTTCATATTTGTCGAGCAAGGCAAGGGATAATACTTCATTTTTAGTTTCATCCACTTCATCATTAATTTGATTTTTAAGGGTCTGAATGTCTTCCCAGGCAGCTTCTTCTTTTTGCTCAAACTCCACGGCAGTTGCAACCAAAGCATCATATTCAACCGTTCTGGCATACTCCTGGGGCTGCAGGGTATCGGATTGAGACGAAGCATACCGTTGACCGGGTTCTTCAGAAGACGGGCTCGGATCCGGAATGCTGGTTTGAATAACCACATCCAGAGGTCCTGAAAATTTACCTTTTGGATAAATTTTAACAGCCGTCACCCGGGGTTGCCCGGACTCATCATGATACACCATGGCCACATTCAAGCCTTTTAGCATCTTGTTCAATGCTTTTTCCAGGGGCAGACTGTCAATACGGACACTGCATTTTTCAGCGGTCATGCCTTTTGAAATAAAAATAACAATATTGGTTTTTTTTGCTATTTTTTCCAATAAAGGGATCAAGGGCTCATTTTCGGCAACAAGCGTCAGCAGGTTATCCGAATACTCGATCTTGCCGGCTGCATTGCAAACCAGTGCATTTGCCGAAATGACAGACGCAGCGATTAAAACAAGTGCTGTTTTTTTCAATAGCCTGGAAAATAAAACATTCATATAATAATGACTCATTCAACTAAAAATGATTTTAAATATCTAACACACAAATTGGATTGTTTTAGACAATATAGTTTTCCGGAGGGCGGGGATCGATGGTTAGAAAAATGGATTGATATTGTTTTATTTCATTCATTATCGTATAAAAATGGGTTTTATCAACCCGCAGCCTGAAAGAAGTCTGCAGCAATGGGATTTCAGGGTTGATCTGAGTTAACAGGATGCCGCCCTTATCCGGAGCCGGCATCACAGTGATCTTTCCGGTTGCAATTTTGAGTTCTTTAAAAATATTGTCCAGCGCCTGTTTTCGATCTTTTACAGGCGCATTTTTCTTAATATCAATCTGAGCCTGGACCACGGCCACGACAATTTGAGCTAAATCATCCCGGCCTTTTAACGACAGATACCATGAATGGGTTACCGGCAGGTAGGAAACCATAAAGCAGAACATCATCCATAATGCAATGATGCGCTGCTGATTTGCTCTGTTTTTTTTCCCGATGCTTTCTATCATGTATCTGCCTTGATAATGCCGGATTCTGTTTGTAAAACCTGCTGAAAGTCAAATAACATAGTTTTACCGCCATTTCAACACATCCGGCTATTATTTATTTGCATCCTCTATCTAAGATCTCCGGCCTTTTGTAAAAGGGGTGCAAGATCCTTGATGTCCAGCAAATTGTCTTGATTCATATCTGCATCAAGAGATGTATTGGTTGATGGCTTGCCGATCAGAAGATCGATCAGGCTGAACACATCCGGTAATCCCAGAATCTTTTGTGTATCTGATGTCATAAAATGATTCTGTTCAGCAGAAAGGACATTTCGGATGGAAAGGTTATCCACATCCTGTATGCTCACATTTTCCCGGGATGCAGATATCCAATAACTGTAAACTTCACCCGCCTTGAGCGTCTGGTCCGGAACCATGTAACTTGAAACACTCAGGCCATCAGAGTCATGAATGATTTTGTTATTGTTGTTCTGGTAAATCCTGACTCCATAAAAATACGGCCCGCCAGCAGGTTCATCCCAGTCAATGACCGGCTTATTGAATGACACCACACTGTTGTTTGCCGGTGTCAGGTAATCCACCAGGGGAACCTGCTGTTTGACCAGTGTATCGGTTGTTGTCGCTACATTGCTGTCTTCATCCTCAATCCTGAAGGTATAAAGACCCTGGGGGATGTCATCAAATGACGTATAAAAAAGTCTGGCCCAGTATTCTGCCGTGTTGTCATCATAACGTTTGTTAATGCTCATATTCATGCTTCCGGTAATTCCGGGGCCTGTAACCGTCACAGACTTGATATTACCGGGCACACCATCCGCATCTTTAACCCTGACCGAAAACGTCAGCCAGTAAGATGGCAGACCTGTAACCGGATGTTCCACATACATCACCACAGCACCCTCATTATGGGTATTAATCGTGGGCGTATGGGTCCCGCCGACATTGGCCGGACCAGTTTTAAAGTTTAACATGTCATAGGTGCCCCAGGGGGAAGAGGAGGCATTATCCACATTTTGGTCATAAAACTCACGGTAGGAATACACCCTAAAGCTGTACAGATCTCCTTCTTTTAAGAATCCGGGTGCCAGGGAATACTGACTGTCAATTGCATACAATTGCAAAATTCTATCCCGGTTTTTATCATAGATATCCAGACGGTAAAAACTTGCATCAGTCACATCTGCCCAGTCAAATTCGGCACCGGTTTTATTCACCACCGTGACACCCAAGGAAGTGGCTGAAGGATAGCTAATGGGGTTCACCACCAGGTCTTCGGTCGTGGTAAATTGATGACCGTCCTTATCGGTTGCCACAAAGGTATAGGTTCCGGCCACAGGACTTGAATCTTTATACGAGTCATTGGCGTAAACCGCACACACACTGGATTCATTATATTCAAAATACAGATCCGTCTTTGTTGTGCCATCCGGATGAGTGACCTGTACGTTCTTAATATCCTTATATCCCTGGGCATCATAAACCCTTACCCAGAAGCTGGTATAGGGGCCGGTATAACTATTGTTCCAGACACGAACCCCTGACGTATACAAATTGATGAACGGCATATCTACCCTGGTACCGGTGGTAAATGTCGGATAATTATTTGATCCATCTCTTTGCGGAAATGCAATAACCTGATCAATATCAAATGCCCGATGGCTATTTCTGGCATCCAGCCGATACTGGTAAGTTGTTCCGGGTTCCAGATATCCAGGGGGCAAAGTTGTGCTTAATACATTATCGGCATTCCAACTCAAAATAGTATTTTTTCTATCTTTAT
>JBDRPM010000154.1:0-54948 GCA_043827005.1 Pseudomonadota bacterium
TTTAGTGCCCGACCGAAAACCGCCAATTTTCCCGATTACTGCGTTGGGCTGCAAATTTTAATCCTCAAAATACTCAATGTATTCCTCCGGTTAAAATTCTCGCCCGCCTTGTACTCGAAAAAATTTTCAGGTTTTCGGTCAGACACTAGCATAAGCGGTGTGTCTGTCATTCCCGGCCAGGGACATGCGCATTTGATGGTCTATTGGGAAAGGGCGGTGCGGATTGCGGGAGTCAATAAAAGGAAATACAGGGGGAAGGATATGCTGAGCTGACCGGATATTCGCTCTCCTGATAGTGCTTAGGGCCCGCTCAAAAATAAATTTACATTTTGAAAGCCGAGTCATCCTGTCCTGCTGCGTTGTGTAAATTCGGTATATTCCCGATATGCCTGCATTTCCACGCCTTGCAGGCCAGGCGACTCAACTCCCAAAATTGGTAATTTATTTTTGAGTGAACCCTTAGGGATCTTTTGGGCGGGTTAATTTGACGGGTTAATTTGACCCGTTAACAAGGATAATCTGGCCGATATCCATTATCTTGAAGCGGTCCGGATTTAATCGGATTTTTTCGATGTGGCGGACGAGATCCAGTCCCGGATATCCCGCAGGTTCAACTCCCAAATGAAAGGTGCCCCATTGGGTGGGGATAAAGGTGCGGGCTCCCATCTCTTCAAATCCTCGGACGGCCTCCGCCACATTCATATGCTGGTATTGCATGAACCACCGGGGGTGGTAGGCCGTGGTGGCCATGAAGGCATAGTCGATTCCGGGAAATTTTCGTCCGATTTCCCGGAATACCTTGAAATACCCTGAGTCTCCGCCAAAATAGAAGGTTGCTTTTGGGGTTACGAGCAGGTAGGAGGCCCACAGGGAACGGTTTCGTCCCTGGTTGATCCGGAGGGACCAGTGCTGGGCGGGCAGGCAGATTAATCGAATTCCATCGCCCAAATCAATGGTTTCCCACCAGTCCATTTCATTAACCTGTGGTTTGTTCATCTTCATGACATAGTCTTTGAGACCCTTGGGGACAAAAACGACTGCCGAAGCAGGCAGGCTGTTCATACTGGTTCTGTCCAGATGATCATAGTGATTGTGGGAAATCAGAATGTTCAGCGCCTTTTGCGGGTTATTGTTCGTTCGATCATTGCTTATAAGGTCATTGAATTGGGCCAGGGTCAGGGCCGGGGGGGTCAGTCTTGCCGGCAGCAGGGCCCGCTTGGAAAAAATGGGAACGGTTACCCAATAGATACCGCTCACACGGATTAAAAAGGTGTTATGGCCGATCCACAGGATAAAATCGCCCGTGGTTTCTTTGAGTCTTCCGGCCGTGTCCGGCAGGACCCGGGGCAAAAAGGTGCGTTCCTGGTCTGTGTAGTCCGCAGTTGAAAATAGTTTCCAGCCGAGCACATCTAAAAAACTTTTGTCCCCCATTTCCATCCAGGGTGCGAAGAATCGGCCCTCCTTCTCATGAGGGGCATACAAATCTTGCCTTTTTGTTTCGTTTACTCGTTGGGCCCATTTTGTTTCGGAAAAATTTTGTTTTTCCGAAGGGGAACAGGAAAAAAAACAAGGCAATAACAGCAGCAGCATGAAGCTGTATATCGCCAGCGGCCAACCGTTTTTCATGATCCCACCTTGATCTCCACCACCGTTTGAAATTGGCTGACCATGATATAGGCGTTCACTGTCATACAGACAACTGCCGTGGTGGGGTCGTCGGCAAAGGATTTCATATGGGGGTGTCGGCTCAGATACAAGGCCAGCAATGGTTCTCGTTTGATGCCCGTAACCGGAAATGCCTTGCCAGTGGCGGTTACCGAGATGGCCTGGGTGATGTCTTCGGTCTGATTTCGGATGGTTTCCAGGGCAGGGACGTCTGATGGGGCTGGGGTCTCCATGGCAATTCCTTTGAAGGATTATGTATCCGTTAGGGTGCAGGATCGACTTATTTTGGGGGTAAATCGTTCCGGTGGTGACGCAAGTGTGAGGCCTGCAGATTCAGCCATGCCCTTGAGCATATGGGAAAATATATATTGATGAAAGGGATAAAGAATATACCAATAGGCAATGCCCATCAACCCTTTGGGTAAAAACCGGGAGAGCAGGGTGAGCCTGCAGCGGGTATCACCCATGACGTCAATTCGGATTTCCAACAGCGCTTCTCCCGGTGTTCGCATCTCGGCCAGGAGCAGCAGCTTTGAGGGCGGTTTGACTTCCAGAACCCGCCAAAAATCCAGGGCATCCCCCACCTGGAGACGCTCTTTGGACCGACGTCCCCGGTTGAGCCCCACTCCTCCGGTGAAGATATCCAGCACCCCCCGGATCTGCCAGAGAATGTCTGCGGCATAATAACCGGTTTTGCCGCCTATTTTATGGATGGCGGGCCACAGGGCATCGGCGCTTCCGTTTATGGTTGCCCGGTATCCGCATTGGAGAAGGGTGCCGCCCGAATAATCCGAATCCCCGCAATGAGCCCATTCCGGATGGAGCGTTTCACCGGCATCTGCCCAGCAGGTGTCTACCTGTTCCTGACGGATGCGGTCCACTGCTCTGCGGATGGCTTGTTGGCAGGAGATCAGCTCCTGGGGGATGATTTCTTTAATGGTCTCTTCGGTACAGACCGTGGGAAGGCTTAACCCCTCGGTCAGCGGCTGGGCAATGGCGGCCGGAACCGGTGTCACCAGATGAATCCAAAGGGACGACAGGCGCGGGGTTAATACCGGCACCTTGATCATCAACGGGCTTGGCAGACCGACTTCCCCGGCAAAGAGTCTGAACAGGTCCTGGTAGGCAAGCACTTCGGGACCGCCGATATCAAATGTCCGTCCCTGTGTCGCTTTTTGTTCCAGGCATCCTTTTAAATACCCCAGCACATTGGTGATGGCAATGGGCTGGGTGGGCATGCTCACCCATTTGGGAGTGACCATTACGGGCAGCCGTTCGGTCAGATATCTTAATATTTCAAAACTGGCACTGCCCGACCCCAGGATCATGGCTGCCCGCAGGATGGTGACCGGCACAGGCCCTTGTTTTAGAATCTGACCCACTTCATGTCGGGAAATAAGGTGACGGCTGATGTTTTTGTGGGTGATATCCCCCAGGCCCCCCAGATAGATGATCTGATCGGCCTGGCCTTCGGCCGCCGCCATCGCCATATTACGGGCACCGGTCTTATCGGAATTTCGGTATTGCTTTTTCTGGGAGATCATTGAATGAACCAGGTAATAAAGGGTGCCGCACCCAGCCACCGCCGATCGCAGGTAATTGACATCCATGATATCCCCTTTGACCAGTTCCACATTGGGATGATGGCCCCAGGAACGGCCGGCCATTTTCTCAAGGGAACGGCCCATGGTTCTGACCCGGTATCCCGATGCCAGCAGCAAGGGAACCAGGCGGCCGGCCACATATCCGGTGGCACCGGTTACCAGCACAGGTCGTTGCTTAATCTTATGTTCATCAGTTTTATGCTCATCAGTTTTATGCTCATCTGTGGACGTCATATGTCGTTTTCCTGTTCATTGCATATTGTCAAAAAGGGCTGTGAAATCGGATACATCCTTTCTTTGCTGGGATTGGGATAGGACCTTTCTTTTTGTTATATAACTCAACTTTCGGTGTAAAAAAACAGAGATTATTAAGCATTAACTAATTGAAATAATATTAAATGTTAATAAAATCTGCTTTTTTTGATATGTATCGTTCGGCCAAAAACAAACAAATCAAAAAAAAAAGAATTTCATTGAAATGGATATTAACCTGATCGAAAAACAATATCAAATGATAAACTCCAATAGGCTTGGAATATTCAGTGATTATTTTGCAAAATTTAATGTTGGTACTCTTCTCAATAGGTCTGGAATCACCAAGACTAAGGGCCCACTCAAAAATAACTTTACATTTTGAAAGCCGATTTATCCTGTCCTGTTGCGTTGTGTAAATTTGGCATATTCCCGATATGCCTGCATTTCCACGCCTTGCAGGCCAGGCGACTCGGCCCCCAAAATTGGTAATTTATTTTTGAGTGAACCCTAAGGGCATTTCACCCCTTGCTATTTTTACAGCAGTCTTCAACCTGGCCTTTATCGGTAAAAGTTATACCAGAAAGTTGTGAAAAATGATAAAAGCGATTTGGATAAAGATGCAACATCCGGGATATTTTATCGTAAGACTCCTGGACATGGTGAAGGGCCGGACCCGGCAGTCAGATCCATTTCATCAGCAGGACAAGCAATGGGATTTCAAGCAGCATCGCTGCGTTGGTCATGAGCCAGCAGGCATTGGCCAGATCAATATCCAGCCGATAGAGGGTGGGCGGAACCATGGCAATAAACCCCACGGGCATGGAGGAGAGGATCAATGTCACCTTGAGCGGCAGGCCGTTATCGATCCGGTCAAGCCCCAGGCCATATCCGATACCGACCACCAGGAGCGGAACAACGGCAAATTTGATCAGCGCGATCATCAGGCCGGGCACAAAAAAGGTTTTCACACTGGAAAAACGCATGGCCATGCCGATGGAGACCAGCAATAAAAAAGCGGCCAGGGGGATAAAAACCGAGTTGATCGTTCCATATACCGGGGGGCGGGCAATCCGGGACAGATTCAGTACCAGGCCCGCTGCGATGCTTGATACCGCCACCACCACAAACAGATCTGTTGCCGTCGCCTTGATGCGGGCAATATATGAAAGAGACCGGGTCATATCGCTGCTGTAGGATTTGGCTATGGGAAAGCCGATGGCATAGTACATGAACTCCTCGAACAGTTTGTAAAACGGAACCAGGGCAAATCCGGCCTCGCCCAGGAAAATGAAACAGAACAACGCCCCCAGCGATCCGATATTGGTAAATCCGCCACAGACGATATAGGATCCGGTCTGCCCTGAATTCAGGTGTAACAGCCGTGAGACTGCAAATGCCAGACACCCGCCGGTCACCAGCGCAATCATGCCCATGAACGGCAGGGCGGCAATCTTGATATCATCGATATTGGCCACCCAGGTGGCCCCCAGGATGGCCACGGGATTAAACCCGAGCAGGGCGGCTCTCTGCAGATTTTTCCGGATCACATCAATGGCCGTGGTCGGCCGGTATGTGCTGATGATGATCTGAACACCATACCCCACGCCGATACCGATGACCACAAGACAGATTGAGAAAACAAGCTTAGCCATATCTTATCCTTTCATCCCGGTTATAAGCGTTTCCCGGTCACCCTGGCAAGCAGGATTGTTGAAGCGGATGAAAAAAATCTGCTGCACCCGGGAAGGCGACCGGTTCCTGGTCGGACATGGTCCCTGCCCGAGGTACAGCCGGTGCAGCAGATTGAGGGGAGTCTATGCGTTGCCGAATTCCTTGATGATCGAATCGAGTATTTCGTCTGACATGCCGTAGCTGTGCTCTTTTCCGGGAAATATCCCCTCTTTGACCTCTTTACCGTACTGGGTAAAGGTCTCGGTCATGATCCGGCCCACATCCACATATTTTTTCGCAAAGCCTGGAATAAAATTATCATATAACCCCAGCACATCCGGGGTGACCAGAAGCTGACCTGAGCATTTGGGACCGCCGCCGATACTGATGGTGGGAACCGACAGTTTGCGGGTGACGTAATCGGACAGCTTGGCGGGAACCGCTTCAATGATGATGGCGAATACACCGGCCTCCTGCAGGGCCAGGGCTTCGGAAACCACTTTTCTGGCCGAATCCATATCCCTTCCCTGGGCCTTCAGGCCGCCAAGCGTGCCCACGGCCTGGGGGTGCAGTCCCACATGGCCCACGCAGGCAATACCCATCTCCACGATGGCTTTTGTTTTGGCAATGTGGTTGGGTGTGGCTTCAAACTTGACTGCGTCCACTCTGGCTTCGGTGACAAACCGGGCTGCATTTTTCATGGTCTCTTCAATGCTGTACTGAAAAGAGCCGAAGGGCATGTCTGCCACAACCATGGTTCTGTCGCAGGCCCTGGCAACGGCCGCACAATGCAGAACCATCATGTCCATGGTGGCAGTGAGGGTGTTGGGGTGGCCGTGGACCACCATGGCGCAGGAATCGCCCACCAGAATCATATCAATGCCGGCATCATTGACCTTTTTGGCAGTGGGATAATCATAGGCGGTGAGCATGGTGATTTTTTCATGGTTATCTTTCATGGCCTGGATGGTTTTTACGGTGTGTTTTGACATCTGTTTCTCCTCTTTTAAATGGATATAAAAAATCGTTGGTTTATGGATATAGCGCACTGACCGTCGGTCAGACCGCTTTATTGACAGAGCCGAAAAGTTCTATTTTCTGACTGATCGGCCCTTTCATGGCTTCAATTACCTGTTGAATCATCTGTGCCAGCTCCGGTACAGCAGGGTCCGATGGAAGGTCATCAGCATGGCTGGCCTTGTGTACGGTTTTTATCCAGCTGTTTCAGGATTAGGGCCAGGGCATCATCGGTTCCCACGTTTCCGGGAAAAATGATGTAGTGCATGCCCGGATACCTGGATTCTGGCCCAAGCTCCCACACCGGCACTCCCGGCAATGCCTGACCGGTCACCATGGCCCGTTTGACACCCAGCCCCCTGGTGGCCACATCACTGGAGGTGATGCCCCCCTTGGCCAGAAGGTAGCGGGGCTGACAGGCCAGTTGCTGAACGATCCGGACCAAACCCTGTGAAACCTGCTGCCCGATCTGAAGGCTCTGCTCAGGATCATCGGCACGGACAAGGTCCCGGCTGGTATAAACCAGGGTGTCCTTGCCAGCCTGCAATGACCTGTTGCAGGTTGAAATCACCCGGTCGATTTCACTGTCTTGTGTCAGGGGATTGAGCATCTGCTCCACGCTGATCCGGATGGGAAAAATATCGGTCTGTTCAATCAGTGCGTCTACCTGGGCAGTTGTTTTGGGCACATAGGAGCCCACCACAAACAACCCGCCCGCGCCGGTGCCTGACAACAGATCCTTTGGGCCGAGCAGGGCCGGTTTGGGGATCACCCCGGTTCTGACCCGGACAAACGAGGCAGCCGTGCGGTACAGGAACCGTTTTCCGGCTGCACCGGCCTTTTGCAGGCCTGCGACAGTTACCTCAACATCCCGGTAAGAGACGGCATTCACAATGCAGGCCCCCTGGTTCGGAACCGTCATCAGCACCTCTGCCACCCGATCGGGTCCGCCGGTCCGGATATGGTCCAGGGTGATGCAGATCACCTGATCTGCCTTGATTCTGCCATGGGTTTTCTCCTCCACCCACTGGCACAGGTTGGAGTGATAGAACCCGAATGCGGCATCCAGGGCATAGGCGGTCCGGGCAGCCGGAACCAGTGATTCCCCTTCTGCCACATAATGGACATTGCCAACGGTCAGCCGGCCCCCCTCCAGGAAAAAGGGACAGATCAGGTATGGCAGGTGACTTTCCCCCATGGCCTGTGCCACCGCATCCACCTCATGGGGAAAATGGCCCCTCAAGGTGGAGTCACTCCTGGAAATGATGCTGACCCCGACCTTTGCGGACAGGCTGGCCTGTTTTATATTTTCACCGATCTGTTGACCAAGACGGCACGCCTCATGCCGGGCCAGTCCTCGGGAGTTGGTCAGGATAAAACATGCGGACTGCGGCTGGTTCAACTCCTGTTCCAGACTTGCCGCATCCCAGGTGGTGAGCACGGGAATGCCGTGCACGGTCTGGGTTCCTGTGGGGTCATCATCCAGGATAACCGTCTTGATCTTCTCCTGCCTGACCTGCACTGCTATGGCTGGCATCAGGTCCTGGCCCCATTCGGGCGGCAATGACCCCAGGCAGGCCTGTTTGTTTATTGTCGATTCTGACATGAGCCTCTCTATCTGAGCGAAAAGATATTTCGTTCAATAAATTTCCAGGTTTCAAGATAATCACCTTGCTGCATCAAGGTTTCCAGCTGGGAAAGGTCCATGGCCTCCAGCAGGTTCCAGATTTTGTTGGTCAGCCGGGAGTTGGCCTCAAAGGTCCCCTTGATATCCCACCGTGTGGGTGATGTGTCGGATGTGAGGTAACCGGTGTACCGGTATTTTTTCAGATAATAGAGAAATTCCACATAATCCAGGAAATGCTTGGTTCCGCAGAAATAGTCCCAGTCCCACTTTCCATCATTGTCGTTGACATGCACGTAGTAGGGATACCGGCTTTCGGCCAGCATGGTCACCGCTTCAGCCGGGTTTTCATTGCCATAGACGGAGTGGCCGAAATCCAGGGTAACCCCCAGGTTGTCCCCCTGGATATCATTGAGAAGGCAAAGGGCCTTGGCTGCCGTATCCACAAAACAATGGCCCCGGGTTTCACTGGGTTTGTATTCGATGAACAGCGGCATATCCCTGCGATGGTCAGCCGCCTGGCCGATGGTATCGACCAGGTGTTTCCAGGCGGCTGCATAATCGTATTGAAATGCGAATTCATACCCGTCGCCCAGCGGGCAGCAGGTGACCTTGTCTGCACCGATCCGGACAGCAAAATCCTTGGCATCCCGGATAAATTGAACCGCTTTCCGGCGGATTGCAGGATCGGTTGAGGTGAGTCCTCCGTTTCGAAATTCAGGCTCTGCCTTGACATTGACATTCACGGCCGCCACATTGAGTTTGTATTTATCCAGGGCCTGCCGGGTGGCATCAATTGTGCTGACCTCATAAGGAAACACAATTTCAACGCCGTCATACCCCTGAATCCGGCTCATGAGGCCGAATTTTTCGTCCAGGGTCAACGGGGTGTTATATTCATGGAAACGGTCTTTGGTTTGGGACAAAAATCCGGTTATAATCGCCATTTTAAGCATGATTGATCTCCAAAAAAACTCGGGTTGTTTATTTAACGGTATGAAACAGGGTTGATCTGAGCCTTGCCATGGCGGTCTTATACCAGGGCATCTGGCTGACCACTGTCCAGACGATAATCAGAAACAGGATCAGCGATACCGGCCGGGTAAAAATCGGCATGAAACTGCCCTGGGATACCATGAGCGCCCGCCTGATGTTTTCATCTGCCATGGGCCCCAGGATCACCCCGATCACAAGCGGGGCTATGGGATACCCCATGGCGGTGAGAAAATAGCAGATAATGCCCACCGGCAGCATCAGGTAGAGGTTAAAGATATTGAGTCCCAGTGAATAGGAGCCAATAACACAGAGCATGGCAATGATCGGCATGAAAATCTGGGTGGGAATTTTCAGCACCTTCACCACCTGCCTGGCCAGCAGCATGCCGGCCACCCACATGGCCATGGAGGCCAGCAGCAGAATGGCCGCCACCTCCAGGATAAAGGTGGGATGTTCAAAGGTGATCATGGGTCCGGGGTTGACCCCGTGGAGCATGAGTGCACCCAGAAGCATGGCTGCCGGAGGACTGCCGGGAATCCCCAGATTGAGCAGCGGAATCATGGCCCCTCCCACACAGGCATTGTTGGCGGTTTCACTGGCAATCACCCCCTGCAGCTCACCTGTCCCAAATGTTTCAGGATGTTTGGAGGCGTTCTTGGCTGTGCCATAGGAGACCCACCCGGCAATATCCTCTCCGACCCCGGGCACTGCGCCGATCCCGACACCGATCAGAGCGGACCGGACAATGGCCGGAATGTTTTTCAGAACCGTGCCGATCTCAGGAACAATACGCTGCAGCTGCTGGGTTTTTCCAATGGAAAATTGATCCTGAAGCACACCGATGATCTGGGGAATGCCGAACGCACCGATCAGGACCGGAACCACCTCTATGCCGGATTCAAGATCTGCAAATCCATAAGTGAAGCGGGGATAAAACTGAAGCTGGTCCCGCCCGATGCAGGCCAGGAACAGGCCTAAAAATCCGGCAATCCATCCTTTTATGACCAGATCCGGGCTGGTCAGGGTTCCGGAGATCAGGATACCGAAAAAGGCCAGCAGGAAAAACTCAAACGAGGTAAACTGAAGGGCAAATCTGGAGATCAGCGGGGAGATGCCCACCACAAACAGCATGCTCACAATGGTTCCGACGGCGGATGCGGTGGTGGTCAGCCCGATGGCCCGTCCGGCCTGGCCCTTGCACGCCAGAGGATACCCATCCATGGCCGTTGCCGCTGATGCGGCGGTTCCGGGGATATTGATCAGGATGGCTGCATAGGAGCCGCCGTAGGTTCCGCCCACATAAATCGACAGCAGGCAGACCATGGCAAGATCCGTGTCCATGCTGTAAGTCAGTGCGGTCAAAAGGGCAATTCCAAGGGTTGAGGTCAGGCCGGGCATGGCGCCGAACAGGATTCCCAGAACAACCGATCCGAACAATACGGCCAGACTCGTGGGATCACTGATTTGATCCAGGACAATGGCAAAAAAGGATCCCAGTCTTTCAAGTAGCATCATCACCATTATACACTCCTCTTAATACCCGGAATCATTGCATGTACCGGATCGTGTCCATCCATTCCACCACCATGCCTTCAAAGGGCATGGGAACCAGCAGGACATATTTAAAAATGCTCCCGATCAGGATGGGGGCTGTCACAGCCACAACCACTGCTGTGATATATTTTTTTCTTAAACCGCTCTCCTGTTTACACGCCTGATATGAAAAAAGTGCGAATGACAGGATAAACAGCGTCACCAGAAGATCATTGGGATAGATTGCCCGGGAAACAGACAATGAATCGAGTCCGGCCAGTATGAATCCAAGGAATACCAGAACCTGTGCCAGGAAGAATCGTAAAAATCTGACCAGCAGGTCCGTGCGGTCAACATAAAACATCAGGATGGAGACCATCAGAAAATGAATGGCGATCAGAAAAAAATCGACCCGGGCAATAAAGACAAACACAAAGCTCAGCAGGAGGGCTACAATGGCAAAAAAGCGGATACTGGATCCCTGTTTCGCATATTCGATCACCTGCCGGGAACCGATAAAGCCGGCGACCTCGCTCACCGATTGCATGCCGACCTCCCGGACGGCCGTTCGAACCAGCAATCCGCCCAGCAGCATGATCATTGCCCCGACAAACAGAGGAAATATGGCCGGCGACACATACCAGACGTTTTGCACCCCTCCCCAGGAGTCCTTCATGGGCATCTGCAGTGCCTGGCTGACAATAAAGGTTCCGGCCAGAAAAATAATGCTCCCGGAAAAGATATCCGCTTTTCTGAGCTTGTTTTTGTCCATCATCTTGTAACTTCCTTGTTTTTTGTCTATACAGGGTGGTTAAGAACCGAACCTAAGATTCATTGGCGTGGAGCCTAGATTCGGTCCCCGGCTGGTGTCATCTGACACCAGCCCCTCACTTGCTTTGCTTACCGGCTTACGGCTTCGGAATACCAAGGGTTTCAGGATTCACCGTGGCCGCCCCCAGCTCCCACAGGGTCCAGGCAAAATTGGATTCAAGGGCATCAAACACAGCCTTTGCTTCTGCACCGGTTTTTCCGGACAGCAGGTAATAATTTTCCTTTGCCCAGGTCTGCACCTTTTCAGTGGCCATGCCCTTGTTAAAGGCATCCACCAGGACCGCTTTCACTTCGGCCGGCACATCGGCCGGAACGGCAAATCCAATGGCCTGGGAAATCGGCAAATATTTGGAAAGGCCGGGATAAGCGTCAAATGCAGAAGGGATGGTTCCAAGATCCGCCACATCAAAACTGGTGGGGATCAGCATGCCAAGAGCCCGCAGTTTCCCGCCGCGAAGCAGCTGCTGCTGTTCTGCAAGGGAGGTGACCACCACGGTAACTTCTCCGGTCATGGCAGCATTCTGGGCAGGTTGAGATCCTTTGTAGGGGATAAAATTAAACGATGCTCCGGATCCGTTTTCAACGGCTAACAGGTTCAGGTGATGGATGGAGCCGGCACCGCTGGCAGCTGCCTTGATCGATTTGGGTTCTTTTTTGGCGGCTTCAATCAGGTCCTGAATGGTCATATAGGGGGAGTCTGCGGTCACGGAAAGCACATCCGGAGAACCACCCACAATAAAGGTGTCCCACACATCAAATTTTTTATCCCAGCCGCCCTGGACCCCGGCCGTTACATTGGATTCAGAAAGGCCGCACAGGGTGTATCCGTCGTGTTTCTGGTGGTAGGCATGGCTCATGCCCACTGATCCGGCAACCCCGCCGGTCTTATTGATCACATTGATGCTCTGGCCCAGAAATTTCTGCATTTCTGCGGTGATCACCCGGACACAGGTATCGGTACCGCCGCCCGCACCCCAGACAACTGCAGCCGTAATCGGACGGCTGGGATATGCCTTGCCGGCCCAGGCCCCGGATGTGACTGTAAACAAAACCAATAAACTGACCATGATTATTTTTTTCATTTTTTTTTATTCTCCCCCAAAAAAGTGGATAAAATTAAACTTTCGGTTAACAGTATCTGCAGGTGGTCCTCCCCTGCTGTTTTTTTATCTGAATGTGCTGCCAAACCACCTCCTTTTTGATAACCAGATTATATTGTTTGTCACCGATCTTTTTTTTCCAGGCGATCGATGGCCTTCTTAAAGTGGGCTCTCATCAGAGTTTCAGCTCTCTTGGGATCACGGTTGCAGATGGCTTCAATGATCTGTTCATGATCCGTTATCGTATCATCCGGATGCAGAATCAGCCCTTCGCTGTTTTCATACTGGTAGGCCAGACTGATCACATTAAAGGTCTGCAGCATGGCCGTTAAAAATTCCCGGGATGAAATGGCGGTAATCAGGGTATGGAACTGCTTATCTGCCCTGGAATAGGCTGCAATGTCGGCAATGGTGTCCTGATCCCTGAACGCGCTGAACAGGGATTTGAGATGCCTGCATTCATCATCGGTGATCAGCAGTGCAGCTCTTCTGGCGGCAAGACCCTCGAGCACCTCCCGGATTTCAAAGATTGAGATCATCTCTGCTTCCGAAAAGAGCCGGACAAAAAATCCCCGCCTGGGTTTGACCTCCACCAGCTTTTCATGCTCCAAAAATTTGAGGGCACTGATCAGCGGGGTCCGGCTGATGCCCAGATCCTTTGCCAGTTTTTCCTGGGGAATTTTCTGACCCGGCAGCAGGGTCCGATCCTGGATCATTTTTTTGACAACCTCATAAACCTTCTGATCCAGGTTTTCATACTCAGCACCAATATTTTTCATGCCTCTTTCCTTTTTATCTGACCCGGTAATCCCAGGTCAAATTGAATATTGTATTTTGAATACAAAATTCAATATTCAATTTTATCTGGTTTGTCAACTCTTTTTTTCAGGGGGACTTTTTTTTATCTTTCCGACAGCGCCATGCTGTTTCATCTGTCCCACATCCAGATCCGTCGCTACAGGATCATGACCGAAAAAAAGAACACCCCGGGCTTACGATAAATTAAACAGCCAGAAACAATTGATGCCGCCCAATCCGAAACCATTGAAGGGGGGCATGATTCTCGTCATTTAAGATAACGGCATGAGCGCCTACCTGCGAAGATCTGAGATTTCGAGAATAACCTGATCGTGGAAGACATCTACTCGATTCTTCCAGCCAAAGGGATTCAATACGGGCATTTCACCTTGGCTTGCCCACAACAAAACATGAAAGAATTTAGATAATTGATATGTTCTTTCATATAAACCCATTGAAATTAAATCTGAACAGTTTACATTAAAGGTAAACATAAAATCCGGAGGGAATGAATATGATTAAAATCACTGGTACTGTTTTTGTTGCCCTGTTTTTTTTAATAGGTTGCAATGTGCTGGACGTGAATCAGCCGGGGCCACCTGAAACCAGACACAATACTGAATATCAAAAAAAGGGCCCCCCACCCCATGCGCCAGCCCATGGATATCGACATAAAAACCAGCATGGCCATGAAATGGAGTATAATTCAGATGCAGGGGCGTATGTTGTATTAAATCTGCCGGAAACATATTTTGGGAACAATTTGTATATCAGGGTTTCAGCAGATGGAACCTGGATGGTTTCTGCAACGCTTGAAGGTGGATGGCGAATCGCTCTTGGTCATGAAGTTCCCCTTCAGTTGAAAGCATATCAACAAAAAAAGAATGGTAAAAACAATAAATCCAAAAAGCATAAAAAGCAAAAAGATGATGATTAGCGGTTGATCTGACAGGTGTGGGGCTACAACGCAAAAAGGCAGGATAAAGAGATATCCTGCCTTTTTGTTTGATGGTTAAACCTTTGTTCTTAGTCGGCTGATTCCGGTAATCCCGATGAACCCTAATCCAAGAAGAATCATCGTGCCGGGTTCTGGAACTTCAGTGTCAGGTTCCTGTGGAGGTCTGTTGTTTACAAAACTTTCGTTCCCATCATTTTTGGGAAGCGCCTGTACATGAAGCCGAACTTTTAAGGTCCCATCATTGAGTCTTGCTATAATGTCTGCAGTGTTCACTGCAACCTCAATTCCCAGGGACTCTCCCGGATATATGCTTCATGAAGCTTGGTCACTTCTCTGGCAAGACAGGCATTCTGGTTTCCCAGAACAAAAATCAGGGCTTGAATGAGTTTTGTTATCCGGTTGGGGACTCATATATGATTAGTGTCGGGGTGTGGTTCTTTTGCTGCTCAAGGGCTTTTTTTGAAATACCAAAATGTCTTTGAACAAAATGACTAAAATTTCACCTTGCAGGCGAACCGTTTTCACCTTATCTGCGGTATTGCAGGCCGTTTGCGTTAGAATACTACAGCCAAAAATTGTTTGATTTTTTTGATCTGGTTTTTAACCGCCACACCCCAGGGTGGGGTCCTGGACCACAATGCCGGTGCGTTTTTGTTTCTTTTTTTTGATCTGGCACAACAGGGTTTTATAGATGGGAAAACCAGAAATCGGATCAAATTGTTTTCGATCGGTCAGGCAATTGATATTGGCTTCCTGCCACTCTTTTGTGCCTAAAGGGCCACCGCCCCCCACAGGGGCATAGGCAAATCCCGGCATAATTTTGTCGGTGACAAAGGCTCTCATTTTTACAGAACCTCTTACCGTTTTAAGGGTGACGACATCACTGGTTTTAATCTTTCTTTGTCGGGCATCATTCTCATTGATTTCAACAGCCGGGTAGGGGTATTTTTCCATAAAGTCGGGAATGGCCTTTAAGCAGGATTTCATGTCAGGTTTGAATGGCCCGGTGCCCAGGATTAAGGGGTAGTGTTTGAATAATTCGGGGTTACTGGCCGGAGTTTCATCGGATTCCTCATATGTGGGCAGACCATCGTAACCAAACTGTTCCAGAAGGGTTGAACGAATCTCAAATTTGCCTGATGGGGTTTCAAATCCAGGTTTTCCATCTGCCCTGAGCAACCCTGTTTCCCATTTTTTGTAGGTCATGTCATGGTGGGGTGATCTTAACACCTGCCTGTCTGCCTGCATCAGCTCTTCTATGGAATGCCCGGAAGCCTTGAGAATGTATGTCAACAGTTCATTGGTATTTTGAGGATATAAATCACCATATCCCAGATGTTGTGCCAGTTCAGCAAGGATTTTATAGCTGGGTTTGGCTTCTCCCACAGGATCGATCATCTGTTCCCGGAATCTGATGGCATTGCCATAATAACAATAGGATTCCTGCTCAAAAGCTGTGGTGGCGGGCAGTACAAGATCTGCATAGGCAGCATCTGCTGTCATCTGAAGATCAATGACAACCATAAAATCAAGCGTTTCCATGGCTTTTCGCCAGATATCCGGTTCAGGCCAGGCTGTGATCAAAGATGCGCCCAATACGATCAATGACCGGATTTTGTAAGGGTCACCTTCAATAATGGCATCGGGAAGGAGCGTGGCATGGGGTTCGCCGCCGCAATAGTGGGAATAGACAGTAAACTTGTCCTTGCCAATGGATTTGTCAAACCCGGGTGTTTGAATCTGCTGATCGGTTGGAAGGGGAAAAGAATTGTCCTGTCTTAAAAAACAGCGGCCCCCTTCGATATCCAGTTGTCCGGCCAGGGCCCACAGGACCATCACCGCCCGGATATTTTGTACGCCGCTTTTGGTGTATTCAAGACCTGTGTACATAATATAGGAAGCGCCTTCGGCATCGGCGATTTCACTGGCCAGCCACTCAATGGTTTCTGTGTTGATTCCGGTTATTTCACACACATGTTCGGGTGTGAATTTCTGGACATAGTTTTTAAATTCATCAAACCCAAGGGTCCAGTCTTCAACAAAATCTGCGTCATAGAGGTTATCCCGAATTAAAATATGAGATAAGCCCAATGCCAGGGCACCGTCGGTTCCAGGCCGGATGGTAATCCATTCGCTGTTGTCCAGTTCAGCGGCTTTGGTTTTTCTGGGATCAATGACAATGATCTGTGCGCCGTCTTCAGCAGCTGTCTTTAGTTGTTCAAACAGTTGAGGTGGCGTTGATGTGGACGGATCGGTTCCCCACACAAGAATCAGGTCGGAGTTGTCAACATCAGAAAACATATCAATATGAAGACACCCCATGGTCAGCTTGGGTGCCAGAACCCCCAGGGAAGTATAGCAGGGCGCACCCACCCCAAATGTGTTGGGAGAACCCATGGGAAACAGAATGCTAGAGGCCAGGTAAATCTCAGAACCTTTGAGTTTAAAGATGTCTTTAAACGAGCGTTCGTAAGACCCGGTGCCGGCATAGAACCCTAATGCTTCAGGCCCGTGTTCTTTTTTAATATGGTTGAGTCGATCCACAATAATTGAAAAAGCTTCATCCCATGTGATGGGCTTAAAGTCATAACTGCCTTTGGGACCCACCCGTTTTAGTGGTTGTTTCAAACGTTTGTCTGAGTAGACGATCTGTTTGACACTATCTGCAATGGGGCATAAAATTTTGCCCATGGGGGCCTGGGGGTCTGGTTCCAGGTGGACGATTTTATCGTTTTCATCAAAATGAACAATAACGCCACAGCCAGGGCTGTGAAAACACAAACCGCAAATCCCTTCTTTTTTCTTTAATGCCATATCCTATCTCAACCCTTTTTTTTATGTTCTGGTTCCAATGATCATCTGGGAGTTAATATATTCCCATAAATTTTGGGTTTTTCGAATTTTCCAGGCAACATCCTGCTGATCAGTCACGGTCATGGGCGGGTCCATGATTTGATCAAGACCTGTGATAATGCGTTTTATGGTGTCAATACCCCGTCCCTGATATTTGCCCTGCGGTGTGCCGCTGAGCCAGGAATCCGGACTGGAAACCGATTCATCCCAGGAAAAGGGATCGGAAAAAATAAACATGGCCTTTTCTCTGGTCATCACCCGGTTGATTTCTGTAAAATGTTTTAAAGGATCAGGCACTTTTTCCAGTATATTAATCGAGGCAATGGTCGAAAAAAAATGGTTGGGAAAGGGCAGGGCCATGGCATCGGCAACCAGAAATTCGATTCGATCATACTGCCACCCATTGTTGAATTCAATGGATCGGTTTTCTGTGATCTGACCTTCAATGATCAGTTCAAAATCCAGTCTTTTCCTGTTTAACAATTGCCGGGCTTTTTGAATAAAAGATCGTGATGTATCAATGCCGATGACCTGATCGTGGGTCGGGCTCATTTCAAACGTCAGTCTTCCTACAGAACAGCCAATATCAAGCCCGATGCCTTTTGCCGTTTTGAAAGAAGATGACCATACCTTATAGGCCTGGGTGGCATCCGGGTCATGTAACAGATCGCAAAAATGACTCCACAGATAAGAAGAGATCATCCCTTTTGAATTATACCCGGAATCATCAGATAAAAGGGTTATACTTTCTTTTGGCAGAACCATTGCCACGCCGTCTTTAATGGCGTAAGTCTGTTCGCAGACAGGGCAGCATAGTTCTCCGTTGAGGATGTCATCAGTTGTTTGTTGTTCAATGGTAAGTTCCAAGGAATTTTCATTGGGAAGACATTGCGGACAGATCAGATGTTGGGCTAACCAGGTTTTCATATTCTATTCCTTTTCAGGATTAATCTCTCTTTCCAAAAAGATGAAATGATTTGATTTATTATTCGGCAAATAGCGATGAACAATGTATGAACTAAAGTCGCAGAGGTCGTTGATCAGGGGTTCCATTATCATGGGAAGTCTTATCAATTAAGGCTTCTGCTTAGGTGTTTTGTTTTGGATTTTTTTTTATAGTCTGTCACTTGACAGGCATCTTTCATTCAAGTTGATATCCCCATTTTAGGCAGGATAATTACCTGCAAAAGAATATAAATTCCAATAAAAATTAGAATATAAATCATCTCATTCACAAGACCCTCAACATTTTTGGTCAATACTTAAATTATCAAACATGCAATTTATTGAAGCAAGCATTTTGCCATTATTATATGTTTATTTTTCAAGAAAGTATATAATCTGTATTTATGAAAAAATCATGGTTTTAAATAAGTGAATTGGGATCACTATCGTCCAAAAACAGGCATTTTTACGGTGGAATTTGTTCAGTTACAAGGATCTTTGGGAATGGTTGGACAAGCTGTTTGATAATGTGCCGGAAGTACCGCTGCCAATACAAATGCAATTACCTCTCAGAGGGAATTGAGCACGTAGGAAATGAAAACGACAACCTGGTTTTGAATTTTCAAATCACATCCTTGATTGGCAGGGCTTACGGAATCAAAAAATCAGGCTTTGAATTTATTTTGGACAGTAGTGATTTGGGATAAAAACTTGCTTTTGTTAAATAAGGAGAGTGTGCTTTGTTCATAAATGGCATCTCTTTGGAGGCATCAGGAATCAATGACACACAGCTTCTGTGCCAGCAACAGGGACAATCTTATTGCCTTTTGCCTTTCCGATTCTTTTTTATGGTCAATAAAAGTTTGTCCTCCATGGTTTTGCAAGTTTCCAAATCTTTTCTTAAATACACACATTCACAAGAAATATAAAAGGTAGAGTCAATTCCTCTACCTTTTAGATTGTTATGAATATAAATATTTACTATTTTTTCTTTCTGGTAACCCCGGCAAGTCCTAAAAGGCCTACACCAAGAAGCATCACAGTAGCAGGCTCTGGTATCGGCATAGCGGTTTCAGAAAAATATAAATTGTCTATAAATACTGAATAGTCCTTCCAATCGCTCAATACGGCATATGTAAACTCAATATCACTGATTCCGCCAAACAAACCGGAACCGCTGTTGCCAAAATTTTGACTGGTATGAAGCAAAGTACCACCTTGAGTATCATATAACTCAATTTTCAGCGCACCTGGGAAAACTGCACCAATGGCAGACATGGACGAAGAAAATTGAATTCCGATTTCCAGGTTACCTTGTAGACCAAAACTATCATTGAAAGCTGATGCATTCTCTACAATTGAATCATTCCCATCTGTAAAAACAAGACCGGCGTATTGATTTGACAATATTGTTCCGACAGATAACCCTGTAAAATCAATTGTCGTTATAGAAGTCACACCCGCCTGAAAGCCTGTCAGTGAATTGTATTCAATGACTGCTGCATTTGAAAAACTGCTCAATCCAACTAAAAATGAAATAACTGCTAACCCTCGAACAAAGATGCTTTTCATACGAACTCTCCTTTTTAATAATTCTGCAGACTATTTAATGAATATATTAGACATAAAGTCATCTGTCCTTTTTGCAACATATATACCAGGTAAAATAAAAAAATCTTTGCATTCGGATATCACTGATATTAAAAAGAAATTTCATTAGAAAGATTTGAATTCGTGCTTTTCACTTTTTGGGTCAGGCAAATTTAAGAAATAAAAGTTATAGTTTTAGGAAAAAAAAGAATTAGAAAATCGGCAACCATCAACCCAAGACATTTCAAATTTAAAGAAAAATCAATACCAACTCTCCAGTTCCGAAATCCGAGAGTCGGCCTCATCATAACCTGAAGATCACACACAGACCCGTTCAAGAATATAATCAGAAATCTTTTGCAGCAGATCATGATAGTTGATATTCCAGAGATCAAGGTGGCGCAGTATTTTTTCAATGACGTCAAGTTCTTCGATAAAAGCGATAATTTTCATGGGGCCTTGGTATTTTGGACAAACAAGCGGATCAGCCTCATAATAAGGCCCGTAAAGACTGTCCGATCCCGCTAAGGCGAATTGCAGGCCATCAATATGCTTTAAAAGATCGGCCACAGTGTCACCCTTGCTGAAAATGGAAAAGAGGCAGTGGCATTATACGGCCAGCAGACATTTGATCTTATCCTGATGGGCGGCCAGATGCCGGTGATGGATGGGATTGAAGCCAAACAGACTATCTGGAGGATCGAGCGGGAAAAGGACGCCGGGAAAACCCATATACCCATTATCGCTTTGACAGCCAATGCCATGAAAGGAGACCGGGAACGGTTCATGGTCTCCGGCATGGATGATTTTATTGCTAAGCCGATCAAGCGCAAAGCCCTTGAAGATGCCATCGTGAACAGTTCAAAGCTGATCCGGGTTCCGGAAACGATGGAGGTTAAATCCAGAGAACCGGTGATGATCAAGAATGATATCATTGATCTGGATGAACTGATCAAGACCATGAACGGAGATAAACACCTGGTCAGAGAGTGTTTTGATGATTTCTTCCATCACCATGGCCACATGCTCAACAGGATCAGGGCCGGTATTGATGCTTCCGACGGCAAAAGGGTCAAAGAGGCGCTGCTCTCTTTCAGGGAGTCCAGTCAATCACCTGTCGTATAAGATGATCATGGATGCCGCTTTTTCACTGGGCAGGGCCTTTGAAGCCGGGAATGAAACCCTGGTTAAAAAAAAGTTCATCCAGCTGTATGCAGCCTGTGAAAGATTAAAGAACTTCATTGTGACCTGTTCGGTCAAGCATCTGCTGATGAAATTTTAGCTGGTTGACCATGATTTCAGCGTCAGGAAAAAAGCCCAGAAATTTTTGACGCAGTACGGGAATGCGATGTGGCCATCAACGGGGTTGAGGCTCTCAACGCCTTTGTCCGGGTCCATAATGAAAATAATACCTACCACTTGATTTTCTCTGGACACAGATATGCCGGGTCTGGATGGTAATCAGGTCCTCAATAAAATCCGTCAATGGGAAAAGTTCCGGAATATCGTTCCCGAAGAAAGGGCCAAGGTGATCCTGCTTTCTGTAGAAGCGCTTAAAGCAGGGGTTCAAAACGCATTAAAAGCAGGGGATCAAGCCTGCCTTGTCAAACCCGTCACCCGGACCAAACCGGCCGCTGCCTTCCGTCAGACCCACTATATTTAAGCCTGGATATCAAAATGAATTGCGATTCATTTTTATTGCCCTGCCCATTGACAACCATTACATTTGGGTCTATGTACTGTACATATTTTATTGGGAGGTAGTTTTTCCCGGCCTTATCTGGACAATTCAGACAGGCCGGGCATGTTTCAAATACAAAAGAGGAATCATCATGGACGGCGCACTGGCACCCGTTATCATTTTTTTAATTGTTTATGCCCTAATCACTTTTGAGTTGGTGAACAAAGCGGTTTCAGCGCTTTTAGGTGTCATGGCTCTGCTGATCCTTCATGTGGTAGATGAGCACGAGGCCGCTGCCCTGATCGATTTTGAAACCATTATGCTGCTTTTGGGGATGATGTCCATTGTCGCCGTGCTCAGGAAATCCGGTTTTTTTGCCATTCTGTCGGTTAAAATCGCAGAATTGACCAAGGGCAGCCCCCTTAAAATCATTGTCCTGTTTTCAATTGTTACGGCTGTGCTCTCCGCCTTTCTGGACAATGTCACCACCGTGCTCATCATCATTCCCATCATCATCGAACTGACCAAGGGGATGGGGCTGGATCCCAAAGTGTACGTCATCAGCCAGGCCGTCATCTCCAATATCGGGGGAACCGCCACCCTGATCGGTGACCCGCCCAATATCATTATCGGTTCCAAAGTCGGCCTGACCTTCAACCAGTTTATTCTCAATCTGAGTATCCCGGTCATCTTTGCCTTTCTGGCCACTCTGCTCTTTATCTGGCTGACCAACCGGGAAAAATTCAAACCCATTGATACCAACCTGACCAAACTGTTCAATGTGCAGCTGCTCCTGGAAAAGATCAGAATCGAATTTCTCAATACCCGGATCAACAACAAGATGCTGGTCAAAGGTCTTGTCTGCCTGGCCGTCACCATTTTACTATTTGTCACCCAGACCATCACCAAAATGTCTCCGGGTGTGGTGGCCGTGTTCATGGCCATGCTGCTGTTCACCATCTCAGACGTCAATGTGGAGCATATGCTCGAAGAGGTTGAATGGAGCACCCTGCTGTTTTTTGCCGGCCTGTTTATCCTTGTGGGGGTTCTTGAACACAAAGGGGTGATCGAATGGGTGGCCCACCATGTCTTTTTAAAAATCGGGGACAATCCCTACGTAATGGTATTGACCGTTCTCTGGGTATCGGGTATTGTCTCTGGTTTTTTGGATAACATTCCGTTTACCATCACCATGATTCCCATTGTTCAGCTCATGCTCGAAGCAACCCCCATTCCCAATAATATTCTGTGGTGGGCGCTTTCCCTTGGTGCCTGCTTTGGCGGGAACCTGACCATGATCGGCGCCTCTGCCAACATTGTGTCCGTGGGTATGGCCAAACAGGCACGGGTGAATATCAGCTTCCTTGAATTCATGAAGGCCAGTGCAGCCATTACCATCATGACACTGATAATCGCCTCGATATATCTTACACTCTTTTTATGGATATCCCTATGAACGATCAAAACAAGCAAAGCATGTACAAACTGTTCAGAGACCTGAGCAATGTCCAGGGCATTGCCCGGATGACCATCATGTCCCTCCACTGCTTTATCGAATCGATCCGGCAGCTCAAATGTGCAAGAGAACAGATCGTACCGCTCTATACAGAGCTGGCCAGAGCCATAAAGGTATCAGAACCCAAAATCATTCCTTTGATTCATCTTTTAATGCTGTTTGAAGAAGAGATGGAAAAAACCCTGACACCGGACATGGATCCGGAACAGATCAGGCAGAAGGCGATTGAAAACCTTGAAAACAAAATAATGCTGTTCAAAAGCAATGCTGCCCGGGTAACTGAACATGGTTTAAAATATGTCGAGGACGGGGATGTGATCATCGTTCACTCGGTCAGCTCCGTTGTGATCAACATCCTGGTAAGCGCCAGAAAGAAAGCCCATAAAACCTTTAAGGTCATCATTTTGGAACACAACCCGGAACGAACCCGTCAGACGGTTCAGGCCATGAGGGATGCAGACATTGAACATATTGTGGCACCGGCATATAATCTGAGCCACCACATCGAGGGGGCCAACAAGATGTTTGTCGGCGCCATGAGTGTGACCTCTGATCTGAAAATTGTCGCTCCCACAGGGACCGCAGGCACCGTGAGCCTGTGCCATCTGAACAATATCAGCGTCCACCTTTTTGGCAACACCCTGCACTATTCGCAACGGGATTCGACAGAACAGCTGATTTACGAGGAGCAGACCAAAACCCGAAGCGCCAATATTGATTTTTATGTGACAACCCACTCTCACGACCTGGTGAGTCTGGACTTGATTGATCACATCATCACTGAAAAAGGAGAGACCAGAAAGGCCTCTTGAAAACAGGCTCTGGACACAGGACCTGTTCTTCCAGGCTGAACAGCCTGATGTCCCTCCCTTTTAAAAAATTTATAATATATTCTTAATGCATACAAAATAAATTTATTAAAACCCGTTCTCCTTTTATGTAACCATACATATCAGAAAACCTTATTTATAATTTACATGGATAATAAAACCACTCATATCAAATGCCAACAATTCGAATCAACCGGGCGAGCGGGTTGTTGGGGTGGCTCAACAATATGGACTGTGAACAGTATCATAATCCATTCTTTCATATTCCAATTAATAATATAATGATTTGAGTTTAAACCATATTGTAATTCGTGGCAGCATCAGGGGAGATGATACGTTCCAATGATCAAAGATAGACAGGAGGCAGGGATGTGCAGGGGTGGCCAGGGTGTTTGTCTGCACAGAGAATCAGGCGTTTGGCTGGTTTGTTTTTGTGTGTATGAACCCACTGAAGGGTCACAGGATAAAATAGGTGATTTTTCAGGGCCTGTTTTAGATCATGCCATCGCTCTGCCGGAAAAATAAGAAAGATCCTGCCATTTTCATGGAGCAGCCGGTTGGCTGAATCAAACAATTGATCAAGGTTAAGGCTCAGCTCATGTCGTGCAATGGCCTTTTGGGAATCAGGGTTCACTCTGCCGGTATTTGCTTTTTTATAAGGGGGGTTGGAAACCAATAGATCCACAGTGCCGTTTAACAGGTCGGTTGTTACATGGTTAATGTCGCAGCAAAGGATATTGATCTGTTGGTCAAGTTTATTGTTTCGGACATTTTGACGGGCAAATTGAGCCAATTCGCTTTGGATTTCAACTCCTGTGATGAACAGGCCCGGAAATCTTGAGGCCAGCAGCAATGCAATGATGCCACAGCCGCAACCCACATCCATTACCCGGCAGGCACCGGATATTTGAATGTTATTGGCCAGGATAAAAGGGTCTGTGGAAAACCGATAACCTGTTTTGGGCTGGGAAATGATCAGATTTGGGCAACCTGTTTGATCAACTGAGAATTTTTCCAATTTTAAACCGGATCTGCTTGACAAGGACAAGGTCAAGCTGCTTGTTGATATTCAAGATCATCTCTTTTTCCAGAAATTTGAGCTGGTGGATCCAGGATGAGCTTGAAACATTGATGATAAGAATACCATCCTTGAACGAATCCGGTTTGGCATTCATGGCAATGGGTTTGCCCACGGCCTTGTCCCAGATATCCCAGATCCGGGTCATCTGAGTATCCATGGCAGGCCTTAATTTGCCAAAAGCTGAATTCAGAATGTCACTGATGTGGACCAGGTTGCTTTTTTTATCGTTTGATGTCACAGGATGAATCCTTGGTCTTTTATGAAAGTTCTTGCGAACCTATGTCGCCTTTCATGCCTCGTTGTGTGGCAAACCACAAATCAATCACCAGATCTGCTGCATGGCAGTTATATGGAAAAATGATTGTAGCCATCATTTAATAGCATATCCTTTTGATTTAATATAGTCCAAAGATAAACCAGGATCGTGTAACCGCCCTGATTTAAATAAAGATTGCCTTTTGGGGTTGATAAATATAAAACATGGTATATTTTGCGTTCAATAAATTCTTTTTTAAAACCATACAAACAGGATGTATTTATGAATTGGGACTGGGACAAATTAAGAGAAAATCAACAAAAATTTGAAAACAGGAAAGACGGCGGCGGGTCCGGTATGCCCAGACCGCCCCAGATGGATGAGTTATTGAACCGGTTTAAAGATTTTAACTCATCCGGAATTGTTATTTTGCTTCTTTTGTTTTTTGTGGTTATGTTCGGGATTACCAGCGCATTTAAAATAAAAGAGGCTGAACGGGGCGTTATCCAGCGCTTTGGTAAGTATAACAGAACCGCTCAACCGGGTTTGAATTTTAAATTGCCGTTTGGTATTGAAAAATTAACAAAGGTTGATACCAAAAAGGTAAACACTGAAGAATTCGGTTCACAAACCGCTAGTGCGTCAGATACCTATGGGACATCCAGTGGCAGTTCATCTTTAGAATCTGCCCTCATGCTCACGGGTGACTTGAATGTGGCCGTGGTTCCCTGGATTGTTCAGTATCGGGTTTCAAAACCCCAGGATTATCTGTTTAAAGTCAGAGATGTCAAAGGCATTTTGCGGGATATGTCAGAAGCGACCATGAGAACTGTGGTCGGGGATAGAAGTATCAATGAAGTCATCAGTAAACGTGAAGAAATCGCAGATGCTGCAGAAATTATTCTCCAAAAGGAGATGGACCAGGCTGAGTCAGGGATCAGTATTGTGAATATCGAGATGAAAAAGACCAATGTGCCGGAACCGGTTCAGCAGTCTTTTAATGAAGTTAACCAGGCCCAGCAGGAAAGAGAACAGACCATTTACAAGGCAAAAGAAGAATACAATAAAGCTGTTCCGCTTGCCCGGGGTGAGGCGCTCAGACTGGTAAAAGATGCGGAAGGGTATGCCATTGACAGGGTCAACCGTGCCCAGGGGGATGCCAGCAAATTTATGGCCATTTATAAAGAGTATGAAAAAGCCAAAGATGTCACTAAAAAAAGGATGTATCTGGAAGCCATGCTGGAAATTATTCCTCAAATGGGTACAAAATATATCATTGATTCAGAGCAGAAAAATTTGCTGCCTTTTTTGAATATGGGTGAAGGAAAACCGGGTGTAACCCCCCTCAATAGTGTCCAGACCAAAAGCGAGTGATTTATGAATAATATACTGAAAAATATCATGGTTGTTAGTATTGTTGCAGTGGCATTGTTGGCCTATGATTGTGTTTACACTGTGGATGAAACAGAACAGGTGGTGATCACCCAATTCGGTCGTGTGGTTGGGGACCCTGTGACAAAGGCGGGCTTGGCGTTTAAATTGCCGTTTATTCAAAAAGCCATCTATTTTCCTAAAAATCTGTTGACCTGGGATGGTGTTCCCGGCCAAATCCCGACAAAGGATAAAACTTATATATGGGTGGACACCTTTGCCAGATGGAAAATTATTGATCCGGTTCAATTTTTCCAGGCGGTCACCACAGAGGAGCTGGCCATTGACCGGTTGAATGATATTATTGATCCTGCTGTCCGGAATTTAATATCAGGATTTCCTTTGGTTGAAAGTGTCAGAAATTCTGATCGCCCCATGGATACGTTTGAGCTCACGGCTGATGAAAATGAACAAAGAGTTCAATATGCAATTAAGCTGGGCCGGGATGAGATAACCAGACGCATTGTCGGGCAGGCCAAGGATAAACTCAGCCAGTTCGGCATAGAACTTGTGGATGTGAAAATCAAGCGGATCAATTATATTGACAATGTCCGGCAGGCTGTTTACGGCAGAATGATTGCAGAACGAAATCAGATCGCTGAAAAATATAGAGCAGAAGGCAAGGGAGAGGCCAGTAATATTCGGGGTGAAAAAGAAAAAGAGCTCCAGGTGATAAAATCAGAAGCATATAAAACAGCCCAGAAAATAAAAGGAGATGCCGATGCCATGGCAACCCGGATTTATGCTGATGCCTATGGTGCTGATCCGGAATTTTATGCGTTTGTAAAAACAATGGATGTTTATCGGCAGACAATGAAAAAGGACAGTACACTGGTTTTGTCTACGGATTCAGATTTTATGAAATACTTTAAGGGGATCGAAAAATAGATTCAGCCCCAGATAAGCGCAAGACTCAGATAAGAGCCAGATAAGATCGGAGAAAAAGCCGGGTATACAACCGGTTTATAAGATGGGGGCATAGAGTATTGAGTTGAATGATCTGCAACTCAATACTCCCCCAATATATAAAAAAACTGTTGTTGCAGTTATTTTTTCTTTCTTTGATGTCTGGTCTTGGCAAGGAGTTTTCTGTGTTTATGTTTCCGCATTTTTTTTCTTCTCTTTTTAATTACACTACTCAAAAGAATCACCTCCCTTGTGATAATATTATATTGTTTTTTAAAGTTAAGCGGCTACTATATCATATAGTTTTACAGAATGTCCATTCTTTATTTTGATACAAAAGGCACCCCATGTCAGGTTCTAAAACCATGCGGCAATTTAACAGCGATGAGCTATTGAAGGTTGCCCAGGCTGTGAACACATCAGAAGAACTGGTTAATAATTATTTCAAACTGTCATCCAGCCAATGGCTGAAAAACAGGTATGATATTCAAACCTCAAAAGACCTGGCAGGCCATGAGCTCCTGGATGGTCCTTTTGCTCAGGTAGTAAAATATGAAGGCCGAAGAAAGGATATCCCATTAGGATCGTCATCATTCAGTTTTTACAAAGTCTGTCTTCAGGACAATGCCATTCTCTCAACCGTGGGGAAAATTCCTTTGTCCCTGGACCCGTTTCTTCTCTATATATTGACCCATGAACTGATTCATGTGGTCCGGTTTTCAATATACAAACAGCGATATGAAAATAAAAACGAACTTGATATGACGTTTGAGGAAGAACGGAAAGTACATGCATTGACCTATTCCATTTTAAAGCCGGTACCAGTATCCGGGTTAAAACAAGTATTTGAATTTTATAAAGATTGGTTTTAGTGTGGATAGATTTTCAGATAGTTTAAAAATCTGGAGAAACTTTCTTGACAAGGGTAAAAGACTTGTTATTTTATCTTTGTTTTTACGAGGATTGAATAAAGACGGAGAACAACAATAATGCCAGTTTATGAGTATCAATGTTCAGAATGCGGAAAAATTGAAGAAGCATTCCAGAAAATTTCAGAAGCACCATTAGAGACCTGCTCTTTTTGTAAAGGTCATTTAAAAAAACTGATTTCCCAAAGCTCATTTCATCTTAAAGGCTCTGGTTGGTATGTAACCGATTACGGTGGAACCAAGACCGGAACAGAAGTAAAATCAGATGATAAAAAGCCAACCAATGAGAAAAAAAAGGTTGAAGAGAAAAAATCAATAGATTCCAAAATTTCAAAAACAGCTTCATGCAAGGCACCTGCTGCTGAAAAATGAAGCTGAAAAAATAAAAAACACAATTTATTAACACAACAAATCGTAATTTAAAGGAGAATTTGATCATGAGTTTGAGACCATTGAGTGACAGAATCCTGGTTGAGCGTGTTGAAGAGAGTACCACAACCAGAGGTGGTATTATTATCCCGGACACAGCCAAAGAAAAACCAGCAGAAGGCAAAATCATTGCAACAGGGACCGGTCGTATTGGTGAAGATGGAAAGAAAATTCCCATGGACGTAAAGGTTGGTGATCGTATTCTTTTTAGTAAATACGGTGGAACAGAGGTCAAAATTGATGGCAATGATTATCTGATCATGCGTCAGGATGATGTTCTTGGTGTAGTTGAATAATTTAACGATATAAATGGAGATTATTGAAGATGGCAAAAGAAATTAAATATGATGCAAAAGCCCGTGAAGCTATGCTTAAAGGCGTTCAGGCCCTTGCAGATGCAGTTGTTGTTACGCTTGGCCCAAAAGGCAGAAATGTCGTTATTGAAAAATCCTGGGGCGCACCTCTTGTGACCAAAGACGGTGTAACCGTTGCAAAAGAAATTGATCTGGAAGATAAATTTGAAAACATGGGCGCCCAGATGGTCAAAGAAGTGGCTAGTAAAACCTCTGATATGGCTGGCGACGGGACAACCACTGCTACTGTTCTGGCAAGAGCAATCTATGAGGGCGGCCAGAGACTGGTTGTCGCCGGACACAATCCCATGGGAATTAAAAGAGGAATTGATAAGGCAGTTGCCAAAGTTGTTGATTGTCTTGAAAAAATGGCAAAACCAACCAAAGATCAGAATGATATTGCCCAGGTTGGAACCATTTCTGCCAACAATGATGAAACCATTGGTAACATTATTGCAGAAGCCATGGACAAAGTCGGAAAAGAAGGTGTTATCACTGTAGAAGAAGCCAAATCAATGGATACCACTCTGGATGTTGTTGAAGGCATGCAGTTTGATCGGGGGTATCTGTCCCCCTATTTTGTGACCAACCCGGAAAAAATGAACGTAGCACTTAACAGTCCGTTTGTTTTAATCTGTGAGAAAAAGATCTCTTCCATGAAAGATCTTCTTCCGATTCTCGAAGAGACTGCCAAATCAGGCAAACCTCTTGTTATCGTGGCTGAAGATGTTGACGGAGAAGCCCTTGCAACTCTGGTTGTCAATAAACTTCGCGGCACATTAAATGTTGCTGCGGTTAAAGCCCCTGGTTTTGGTGACAGAAGAAAAGCCATGCTTGAAGATATTGCTGTTCTGACAGGCGGTAAGGTTATTTCCGAAGATATCGGAATCAAACTTGAAAATGTAACTTTGCAGGATCTGGGTCAGGCAAAATTGATTACCATTGATAAAGATACAACAACGATTGTTGATGGTGCAGGTTCCAGAGACGCACTTGAAGGCAGAGTGAAAATGCTTCGTGCCCAGGTTGAAGAAACTTCTTCTGACTATGACCGTGAAAAACTTCAGGAAAGACTGGCCAAGCTGGTTGGCGGTGTTGCAGTGATCAATGTTGGTGCAGCCACTGAAACTGAGATGAAAGAAAAGAAAGCCAGAGTTGAGGATGCATTGAATGCAACCCGTGCAGCAGTTGAAGAAGGAATCGTTCCTGGCGGCGGTGTTGCCCTTGTCAGATGCATTGAATCCCTTAAAGAACTCGCACTTGAAGGTGAAGAACAGCTTGGTGTGGATGTGATTGCACGCGCCATTGAAGAACCCCTTCGCAAAATTGCTGACAACGCCGGTGTTGAAGGATCTGTTGTCATCAATAAAGTCAAAGAGGGTAAGGATGCGTTTGGGTACAATGCCAGAACAGATGTTTATGAAGACCTGATTGCGGCCGGTGTTATGGATCCGAAAAAAGTGGTTCGGTTTGCACTTCAGAATGCAGCCAGTGTGGCATCCATTATGTTGACCACTGAAGCCATGATCGCTGAAAAACCTGAGAAAAATGCAGGCGGCGCAATGGGTGGCGGCATGCCGGGCGGCGGCATGGGCGGCATGGGCGGTATGGGTGGCATGGGCGGCATGATGTAGGCGCCTGCCAGGTATAAAATCAAGATAGCTTGAAAGGGCCTTTGCACAAAAGATGTGCAAAGGCCTTTTTGTTTTAAACAGATGAAGAAAAAGCCGTCTGAAAATCCCAATCCCCTTGATTTTAAAGTATTGGTCTTGAATAAGAACTTGACATGACATGCTGGCTAAGATAAAAATTTTGATAAAATGCATTTGCTTTTTGCCCACAACGGAAGGATATAGCCGATGTGGATTGATAAATTGATAGGAGAGGGTTATGACCACGGAAACCATTGGATTGTTTTACATGTTGAGTGACGCAGGTCCGGTCGTTAAGTTTATTATGCTGCTGCTGCTGTTTTTTTCAATTACTTCCTGGGCAATTATCTTTATTAAATTTCGATATATTCGACAGGCGTTTAAAGAATCAGCCGATTTTACAGATATTTTCTGGCAGTGCCGAAACCTTGCCGATGCATTTTCCAAAGCCAAGTCCCTGCGATCCAGCCCTGTGGCAAGAATTTTTATTTCCGCATATATGGAAATGGCGCGGTCAGACACTAAAGAATCTGCTAAAAAACAGATGCAACAGACAGAAAAATCATATCTACAGGCCATTGGCAGTGTCAAACGTTCCATTAACAGATCCATTGGTGTTGAAGTCAGACGATTGGTTCAATTGGTTTCTTTTCTGGCAACTGCAGGCAATACAGCACCGTTTATCGGTCTTTTCGGAACTGTGTGGGGCATCATGGACACGTTTCAGGGCATTGGATTGAGTGGGTCGGCAAGCCTGGCCGTTGTGGCTCCTGGTATATCAGAGGCGCTGGTTGCTACGGCAGCAGGTCTTGCTGTGGCAATCCCTGCGGTTATTGCCTACAACTATTTTACAGACCGGATACGGGTGATGGATTCTGAACTGCAGAGTTTCTCCTCTGATTTGTTAAATATAATGGACCGTGATATTCAAAAACAATTGGAGGGATAATGCAGATAGGATCTGGCAGTAATCAGCTCATGTCCGATATTAATGTCACTCCTTTTGTGGATGTGATGCTGGTTCTTCTCATTATTTTCATGGTGACAGCTCCCATGATGGTTCAAGGCGTTGATGTCGAGCTGCCCAAGGCTACATCCAAAGCCTTGAAAGGCAATGAAGAACGATTGATCATTTCCATTGACAAGGATCTGCAGGTGTTTATCAATGAACAGGTGGTCAGTGTTGAATTTTTAACCCAGAAGCTGGGAGCGATTCTTGAGAACCTGGACAGCAAAAATGTGTATCTTAGGGCAGATAAAAATGTGCCCTATGGGGTTGTGGTCAATGTGATTTCAAAAATCAAAAAGGCCGGGATTGACAGCCTTGGTATGATAACGCTTCCTGACAATGAAGATGAGTCCTGATTGACGGATATATGACTGTCGGCAATAATTTAAAAATCAAAAGAGAATCTTTTCTTTTTGATAAAGACAATACCCGGAAAATCGGAATTATTTTTTTTTCGATTTCAGCAGTGATTCATGCTCTGGTTTTTTTCGGGGTTCTTTTTTTTCAAAACTTTCATCCGCCAAAACCCTTACCGCCAGTCATTCAGGTTGACCTGGTTTCGTTTATGCCTGATCCTGCTTTTGAGGATTCTGCCAAATCAAAGAAAGAAGGCATTCCCCTTAAAGAAGATAAAATAACAAAGAAGGCTCCGGTCAAAAACATTAAACCAGATATCAGTTTAAAATCAAAACCGATGAATTTAAAAGAACTGATGGCCAAAAAAGAGGAAAAAAAGAAACCCATTGAGAAAAAAATCGAGGAAAAACCAAAAGAGAAACCCCAAAAGACAGAAAAAATAGCTGAAAAACAGGAAGAACCAGAACCGATTGATTCTCAAAAAGAGCTGGAAGAGGCCAGAGAAAAAATAGCCCAGCAACTTGAACAGGAGAACCAGGATAAAATAGCCCAGGCTCTGGAACGGCTCAAGAGAAATATTCAGGACCAGGAAAAAAACAGGACAAATGAACAGGCCGGTGGGTATAGCGCTGTCGGGAAACAAGGATTCAAACCCATTGATCTGTATCATCTGGTGATTGGTTCGGCAATTGAACAAAATTGGGTGTTTAATGATATTCTGGCTCAATTGGACCGTAATCTTGAGGTCAGGATTTTAATCAAAATATTAAAAAACGGTGAGATCAGAGATATTATTTATGAAACCCGATCCGGGAATCGATATCTGGATGAGTCTGCCAAAAAGGCCATAAGCAAAGCGAATCCATTACCGGCATTACCGCCGGGGATGCCTTCATATGATGTTGTTTTGGGATTTACACCACAGGGGTTAAAATAAATAGAATGGACCATATAAAATCAGACCGACCATATTGGTGTGCAACCAAATGGATTTTGCTGTTCATTGTTTTGTTCTTATGTCAGCTTATGTCCGGTGCTTTAACGAATTTAAGTGCTAAAGAATATGCCTATATCAATATCAGCAATCCTTTTTTAAAGAAAACCCCCATTGCAGTCACTGAATTTAAATTGACCCATGCAAGTGAGATGGAAAAAACAGATGCAAAGATGGCTCAACAGATGTTGGAAGATGCACTCAATTTTATCGGATATCTTAAAACCATGAATCCTGTGGCATTTCTTGCCAATCCAGCCAAGACCGGTGTTTCTCTGCCTGAAATTAATTTTAGAGACTGGACAGGGATTGGTGCGGAGCTGCTGGTCACCGGGAAAATAACTGAAGTGCCAGCCGGTAATGTGACACTTGAACTCAGGTTGTTTGATACATTTAAATCAACGTTATTGGTGGGCAATATCTATAGTGCCTCCCGTTCCCAGATCCGGAAAATGATCCATAAATTCTGCAGTGATATATCATTTGCGCTAACAGGAAGTTATGGTGTGTTTAATTCGAAAATTGCCTTTGTCTCAACCGTGAATGGGAACAAAGAAATTTTCACCTGTGATTTTGATGGGCAGGATATTAAGCAGTTTACCTTTCATAAAAGCATCAGCCTGTCACCCTCCTGGTCGTCTGACGGTCAGTGGCTGGCGTATGTGTCGTATGCAAGGGGCGGGACCAAGATATTTGTTGAAAATTTTATGGAAAAAATCGGTAACGTCATTGATTATAAAGGCACCACAAGTTCTCCGGACTGGATGCCTGGAAGTTTAAAGATAGCGGCATCCCTGACTTTTTCCGGTGATCCTGAAATATATTTGTTGACCCGGCAAGGAGAAATTATTAAAAGGATAACTAACAGCTGGGGAATTGATGTGTCACCGAGGTTTTCACCGGATGGTCAAAAAATTGCATTTACATCCAGACGTCATGGCAGTCCCCAGATTTATATCCAGGACCTTGTGTCCGGGCTGGTGAGACGGTTGACCTTTAATGGATTGAATAATACATCCCCGGCATGGTCCCCGGACGGAAAAAAGATTGCTTATGTAGGTATAAATGAGAACCGGATCGATATTTATGTTATAAATATTGATTCAGGTATGCCGGTACAGTTAACAATGAATGCAGGAGACAATGAAGACCCTTGCTGGTCTCCGGACGGAAGCATGATTGCGTTTTCATCGACTCGCGAAGGAGGTGTTCAGCGGATTTTTGTTATGAATGTTTCGGGGACAGATCAACGGCAACTGTTTAAAAGCAGTGGCCGACAGACCCAACCCGACTGGTCTTTGCCATTAGATACAAAAAATTAATAGTAGGTAATAGGTAAATAATAGATTGAAAAAAAGGAGAGAAGTGATGAAAAGCAGAGTGTGGATGAACATAGTAATGGCAGTACTTGTGTCTGGACTTTTTTTAACTGTCTCATGCGCAAAGAAAACAGTTGTGTCTGATGCAACGACCATTGAAGACCAGACAAAATCAGATGCTAAAGTCAAGGCAGAGGCAGAGGCCAAGGCAGAAGCAGATCGATTGATGCAGCAGAAAATTGATGAACAGATGGCAAAAGAACAGGCCATGAAAACAGCGATTGCCAAAGCAAAAGCTGATTTTTTGAATCAGGATGTTCTGTTTGCCTATGATAGTTCCGATCTGGATGCAACAGCAGTGATGCTGTTAAAGGAAAAGGCTGCATGGCTTCAGGTTAATGCCAGTGCCAGTGCAACAATAGAAGGCCATTGTGATGAGCGTGGAACCACTGAATACAACCTTGCATTGGGAGAGCGCCGCGCCTCTGTTGTAAAAGCATATCTGGTCAATCTGGGTATTGCCGGTTCCCGTTTGAATATCATCAGCTATGGTGAGGAAAAACCTTTGTCTGTCGGGAATACAGAAGATGTCTATAGATTGAATCGTCGAGCTCATTTTGCAATTGATTAGTTGCAGGAAAAGGGAATTTTAAATTCAGGCGCCATACTTTTTGAATAAGAGTATGGCGCCTGAATCATTATGATATTTAGGATATTTAGGGTGCTGGAGTATAATGATGAACATAAGATATTTTTGTTTGATGGTTGTTTTGCTCTCTTGTCTGGGGTGTGTGGAACCCCAGAAATTTGCGACTCTTGAAAACAGAGTGGCAGCCATGGAAATGGAAAATAATCGGCAATTGACCCGGCAGAATATGATATCAAAACAATCTGCGGCGCAAAATGAAAAACTTCAGTTAAAAATTGAAAACGATCTTGAGACAGTTCAAAAAAAATTAAAAGGCAGCCATGTTTTCAGCAAAGAGGAGTATGCTCAACTCCAATATGACATACGGACCATAAAAGAAGAAATACAGCGGCTTCAGGGTGCTGCCCTGGAAATTGATCATCGGTTTACTGAATTCAGTCAAAAGGATAGACAAGAGATTGAGACTCGAATGGAAAGGTTGGACAGCGCTATTTCAAAAAATTATGAAAAGGTTGTCAGGCTTGAAAATCATATGGGATTTGAGCCGTCATCCATTGTAGCTGAGAAAGAAAAACCAGCAGACCCTGCCCAGGCCCAGGCAGTTCCAAAAGATACAGAACAAGAGATGTATGCATCTGCAAAAAAGATGTTTGATGACGGGGACCTGGAAAATGCCCGTATTCAGTTTGAAAATTTTATCACCAAGTATCCGGATTCAAACAATGCGGACAATGCACGCTTCTGGATTGCGGACAGTTATTATTCTGAAAAGCGATTTGCTGAAGCTATTCTTGAATACCAAAAAGTGCTGGAGCAATATGTCAACTCCAATAAGCTGGCTGCTGCCAGACTTAAACAGGGATATTCTTTTGCAGAGCTGGGTGAGCACGCCAATGCCCGGTTGATTTTAAAAGAATTGTTAAAAAAATATCCTGATTCCCAGGAAGCCAGGTATGCAGCAGAGAAATTAAAAAGTTTAAAATAGTCTGGTTTTAAAATATGATCAAAGTTGTGGGCATTGATCCAGGATTGGCCGGCACCGGTATCGGTGTCATTCAAGGGGACTCAAAAGAGATTGTGGGATATTCGTTCGGATCCATATCAACTGATCCGGACGATCCGATCCATCTGCGACTCAATATTATTTATACAAAGATATTTGATTTTCTGTGCGAGCAAAAGCCTGATCACGTGGTTATTGAAGATATATATTCCCTTGAAAAATATCCGGGATCAGGTATTATGTTGGGCAAAGTTTCGGGTGTTCTTCTTTTGGCAGCATATAAAGCCGGGCTTAATGTAGAGGAAATAGCAGTTCGGGAAGTTAAGAAAATTGTTTCCGGCAGTGGGCGTGCTGATAAACATCAGATGGAGCGGACTATTCGCCATTTGGTGGGCCATAAAGAACCCATTCGGCCGTTTCATGCATCTGATGCGCTGGGATTGGCATTGACCGGGTATTACAGACATAAAAGGGCGTTATGATCGGGTATCTTGAAGGCCGTATTCTTCATTTTGAAGTGGATGGCATTCTTTTGCTGGTGGACAGAATCGGATATGAGATTCTGTTAAATCCGCAAATGATGCAGGCATTAAAATCCAGGACCCAGGATGAAGACAGCGTTGGTCTGTATATTTATCATCACCAGACAGAACGACAACCCAAACCCGTACTCATTGGCTTTGAGACAATTAATGATAAAGCGTTTTTTCAGACATTCATCACTGTGGATGCCATTGGCCCCATGAAAGCGGTAAAAGCCATGACCCGACCTGCGGGTGAGATTGCCCGGGCGATTGAACAAAAAGATGTTTCTTTTTTGACAGGGTTGAGTGGAATCGGTAAGCGGACCGCTGAAAAAATTATTGCAACCCTTCACGGGAAACTGGAGAAATTTACAGCAGCCGTCCCGGGTGCCATATCAGAGAGCAATGATCTGCTTTCAATACCCATTCAGGATATTGCTCGACAGGTTACAGCGGTTCTTGTGGAGCAGCTTGGACATTCTCCGGCATCGGCAAAACGAATGGTTAAAGAGGCCTTTGAACGGAACAAGACCATTTCAACGCCAGAAGCGCTTTTTGATGAAATTTATTTGGAGGGTCGATAAACATGGGTGATGGTATTCTTTCCTATTCCTCGGAAAAAAAAGGGATTGTAACACCCAAGGCCACTTTATATGATGCCTCTTCAGAGATTATTTCTTTAAGGCCAATCAGTTTTAAAGACTATGTGGGTCAGAACGATACGGTTGAAACCCTTAAAATTGCCATTGCTGCAGCAAAGCTTAGAAACGAATCTTTAGATCATATTTTGCTTCATGGCCCACCTGGTCTGGGTAAGACAACGGTTTCACATATTATTGCCCATGAAATGGGTAAAGAGTTGACGGTTACATCAGGGCCCACCCTGGAAAAAGGTGGAGACCTGATCGGCATATTAACCAATTTAGGGGATGGAGATATCCTTTTTATTGATGAGATCCATCGGATTCCAAAGATTGTAGAAGAATTTTTATATCCTGCCATGGAAGATTTTGCCGTTGATTTTGTGTTTGATAAAGGCATGCATGCCAGAAGCCATCGATATCGGTTAAAGCAATTTGTCCTGGTGGGCGCAACCACCCGTGTGGGACTTTTATCTTCACCATTAAGGGATCGGTTCGGCATTTTCCGTACCCTTGATTTTTATACTGTCGAACAGTTATTAATCATTATCAAACGATCAGCCGATATTTTAAAGACCATGATATCTGATACCGGAGCCATAGAACTGGCCAAACGTTCCCGGGGAACCCCGAGAATTGCCAATCGTCTGTTGAAACGGGTTCGGGATTATTCCCAGGTTAAATCCAATGGCAGGATAACCCAGGAGAGCGTTCAGGCTGCATTAACATTGGAAGGCATTGATTCGCTGGGCCTTACAACGCTTGACAGGAATTATTTAAAAACGATCATAGATTTTTATCAGGGTGGGCCTGTGGGGATCGAAGCGATTGCCGCCACTTTGCAGGAAGAAACAGATACCCTTGTGGATGTTGTGGAGCCGTTTTTATTAAAAATCGGTCTGGTTCTCAGGACATCCAGCGGCAGAAAAGCGTCCCCCAAAGCGTATGATCACCTTGGACTTAAATTTATATGAAAGAACTCGGAAAACCACTGGATTTCTTTCATGCTTTGTTGCTGGCAGGCCAGGGTGAAATGCCAGGGCGACTCATGACCGTTACAACAAAAGGAAGTTTTAAAGTAGTCAGATGAAAAAGAGCATATCTTTACAATTGTCCGAGCGAGTGTTTTTTTTTACAGGGATCTGTCTTTTGATCTGGATAACTTCGGGTTGGGCATCAAGTCAGATACAACCCCAGGAGATCATCTGTCTGCCTGAAAAAGAAAATGCGATTATCGTGGAAAAAAAAAGTCAGACCCTGTCTTTGTATTCAGGCCAAAACAATGCGCTTGTGATGGAATTCAAAATGGCCTGTTCAACAGGCGCAGCCCCTGGTTTAAAGCAAAAAGCCGGTGACAAAAAAACACCCGAAGGGATCTACTTTCTGGTTGATGAATATGAAGATCGATATTTGACCCCAGTATATGGGAAAAAAGCATTTCCTACGGATTATCCGAATCTGCTGGATAAACGGTTGGGTAAAAACGGGTCAGCCATTTGGATACATGGAACTGATAAGGCGCTCAAACCTATGGACTCCAATGGTTGCGTTGCGATGGAAAATTCTGATATTCTTCGTCTATCCAAGTTGGTCACTTTGAATTCAACTCCGGTGATTATTGTTGAAGAAAGCAAAACAACCAGTGATGAAAATCTGATAAAGCAGAATAAAGAGATCAAAAAAACAATGGATCAATGGGTGAAAGCATTAAAATCAGGAACCTATCATGATTATCTGTCTTTTTATTCTGCCAGTTATCTGCCTGATATTTTGTGGTGGGAAGAATGGGCAGACCTCAGGCAAAAAGCAGTGACGATCGATCCGGATTATCAACTGCGTATCGAAAAAGAAGGGATCTATCAACATAATGATGTTGTGGTTGTTCTGTTTGATTTCAGGTTGATTCTGAACAAGGAAAAAATTTATCTGGAAAAAAGAAAGTTGTTCTTAGAAAAGGAGAATGGCCAGTATAAAATTATTGGTGATACGGTTCAAAGCAAACCGGAACTCTTTGACAAGACAAACAGTTCTCTGGTTGCTGCAGCAAAAAGTCGTGTCAACCCGGAGCTTGAACACCAGTCAATCATAGCGATGGTCAATCAATGGCTGGCAGCGTGGACCGCAAAGGATATGGATGCATATGCCGGGTTTTATGCTAAAAATTTTCATTCTGACGGAATGAGCAAGGACACGTGGGTCAAACGAAAACAGATACTGGCGCAAAAGTATGATTATATCAATATCGTTGGGACTGATTTCAAAGTAAAGATAAACAATGGAACATGTGAAGTTGTTTTTTCCCAGGAATATGAATCAAGCGGATTTTCAAATCAGGGGATTAAAATCTTAAAACTTGTTGATGAAGGTGGATTATGGAAGATATATCAAGAGAGCTGGAAAGGGAAATAGCTCAAGCCAAACCCAAACCTTACAAAAAGGACCGTAAAACAAGGGTTTTAATTGTTGATGATTTCGGCCGGATGACGTCTGGAGAATATTTAAAAAAATTGGCAATCTCCTTAAGTGGGGTCACCCTGGTTTTTTTTGTCGTTTTTATTGTTCTTTTTCAACTTTATTCAGGACTTGTCAAGGAAAACAGACAGGTAAAAGCCAAATTGAGTACTGCAACCCAAAAAATAGGTGATTTATCCCGAGAAAAAGAAATGCTGATGGCAAGGCTTGTGATCTTGGGGAAAAAGCCCGAGATTGAATTAAAAGAGCAGGCTTCTGAAGTTGAGAAAACAACACAAATTCCAGAGGAAAAAGCAGTTACTAAAAACGAGCTGAAAATTCAACCTTCGCAAGCCAGGACACCAGACCCCCAAGATCTCATAAAACCGTCTGCACCGGATCAGCCGATAACGGTAATAAAGCCTCAGATCGATTCTATTGAACCACAATCCAAAGAGTTGCAGAATCAAATGCCTGCTGATGATATTATAAAAAATGTGTCGATTGAAAAAATTACTGTTACAAAAGACGGAGCCAACAAAAGCCTTCTGGTTCGATTTGATATCAGAAACATTTCCACTGTGCCTGGAGAGGTCTCCGGCAGGATTTTTACTGTTCTAAAACCGGATAATGTGGATGATTCACAATGGCTGGTTGTGCCGTCAGCTTCGCTCAAGAATAGCGTTCCGGCAGATTTTAAAAAAGGACAATATTTTTCCATTGCACGGTTTAAAACAGTAAAATTCAGAATTAAAAACAATTCAGACCCTGATTTTTTTAAAAAAGCATCAATTTATATTTTTAACAATCAGGGCGATATGATATTTGAAAAATTAATAGATATTACCGAAGAGAGTTAACCTGAAATGATTGGCAGTAGCAACATGAAAAAAACAGTCTTTATCTTATTGGCCTGCGGTTTGCTTTTTTATGGTCACGCCTGGGCCGGTCAGAAAAGCCATACTGTTTTTTTTGAGGGGGAAGATAATGAACTTCACGTTTATCGGACAAATGGATCCATACCCGGTAAAACGCTGTTGATTGTCGGTGGAATACAAGGTGATGAGCCAGGCGGTTTTCTGGCTGCTGATTTTTATGCTGATTTCCTGCTGGAAAAAGGAAACCTGATTGTGGTTCCCCGGGCAAATTTCCCTTCAATTTTAAAAAAGGAGAGGCAAATCAATCAGGACATGAACCGAAAGTTTTCAGATGACAATATTTTTAATTATGAAACAAAAGTCGTCAGTGTGTTGAAAACACTGATTTGTGAAAGTGATTGTTTTATTAATCTTCATGAAGGAAGCGGTATTTATTCTCCTGTATGGGAAGACGAGCAAAAAAATCCGCAACGGTTCGGACAGTCTGTCATTGCTGACGATTCAATGTTGAAGGAATTTAAAAACGGTGGGTCTATCAATCTTGAAACGCTGGCAAACCAGGTGATTGACAGGATAAATAAAAATATAACAGATAAAGCACATCTGTTCCATTTTAACAATCATCAAACCAGTAATCCGGATTCGATTCACAAAGAACAGTTAAAATCCGCCACCTATTATGCCCATACGGTTTGTAAAATCCCTGCCTTTGGTATTGAGTCGGCAAAATTTCTTCCGTTAGAGCAAAAAGTTAAACAGCATATTGCTGCCATTAACGGATTTATGGATGTCCTGGATATTGTGCCGCAAACCCCTGGTATTGATTTAAAAGAACCCCAGATGCAATACATGATTATTTCTGTTAATGGATCAATTCCCGTTGTTGTTGAAAAGATGCAGCGTTTGAAAATTCAAAAGGGTGATACCATTCAGGTTCATAATATTGTTGCCAATTATGAAAGAGGCCTAAGTGTCGATGTGATCGGTCTGGGAAATCAATTCAATGACATGAAAAAAGCGCTGGTTGTGAACGAATCCACGCGGATTGAAGCGAAAAAGGATTTTTATAAATGCGGGTCGGTTTTTCTGGATGTTGATGCAGAAGGTGGAAAAACGATTGAGCCGTTAACCGTCAGTGAATCCACTCATTCTCAGATACTCAGATACAAGATCAGAGTTAACGGAAAGCTTGAGGTTATTGATAATTATGGTCATGTGACCATCCGTATGGGTGACAAGCTGATGATTGAAGATCTTCTTGGCGGGAATGTCGATCCGTCAGAGTATATTGTTAATTTTAAGGGATTTGTGGGAAACGCTCAAAACAATAGTGGTGAGGACCGAGGCTATCTGATAGACACCTCCAAAGGGGTTTTGATGAAACGGTTTTCCCTGGATAAAATGGGGCGGCAATATCATGTATTGACCATATTAAACGGCGAAGAAGTCGGAAAAATATTTATAGATATTCAATCTTAAGGGAATGAGGAGATATAAAGTGGGGAATAAGAACAGCAAGAACCTTTCGATCATTGATAGAGAATTGAAAATAGAAGGCTCCATCATCAGTACCGGTCAATTGATCATCAAGGGTCAGGTCACAGGTACCATTGATGGCGATGTTGTGATTATTGCAGAAGACGGCCAGGTAAATTCAAGCTCAACCAAGGTGTCCAGTATGACCATTGGCGGGAATTTCCAAGGACAGGTAGCAGCATCAAAAGAATTGATTATCCTTGCAACAGGAACCTGTGCCGGTAAGGTTGAATGCAAAGACCTGATTGTTGAAAATGGCGGCGTTTTAAATGCTGAAGTATCATGTAAAACAACTAGCAAAGTGACTGCTGGGAAAGAATCCAATGCGTTAGGATCTTTAAACGGAAAAAAAGAAAAACAGATAGAACTTTAAAATTTGCTTGACATAAACATGAAAATTATATAAAAGTTCCTGATTGTGTTTATGAATAGGAGCGGTGACTAAATTGAAAAAATATACATATAGTGCAAAACGAGAAGACAACAAAGAAAATTGGTGCATTATTGATGCAACAGATAAAATTCTTGGCAGACTGGCATCTCAGGTTGCATATAGAATTCGCGGAAAACATACCCCTTTGTTTACCCCTCATACTGATATGGGCGACTGGGTTGTTATTATTAATGCCGATAAAATCCGCTTGACCGGTAATAAAATGGAAGAAAAAACCTATTACCGTCATTCAGGATACATTGGCAGCATTAAATCTATTACAGCTAAAAAACTTCAGGAGAAAAAACCTGGAGAAGTGATTAAAAAAGCGGTAAAGGGAATGCTTCCAAAAAATCGACTTGGCAGCAGGCTTTGTAGAAAATTATTTGTCTATGCAGGCGATCAGCATCCACATGCTGCTCAGAAACCTGAAGTTGTTGAAATCTAAGGAATAAAGGACGCGATAATCACCAATGGAAAGTGAAAACGTATTTTACGCGACTGGTAAAAGAAAAGATTCTGTAGCAAAAGTATGGTTAATGCCCGGCAATGGTAAGATCATTGTTAATGATAAAGAACTGAGTGACTATTTTGATTTGTATGTCGCAAGAGACGTGCTTTCATCTCCGCTGATTCTTACAGACAAAAGCGATGCCTTTGATATTAAAGTGACTGTTATGGGTGGTGGTAAAACCGGTCAGGCCGGAGCCATTCGCCTTGGTGTATCTAGAGCACTTGAATTGTATGATCCTGAGTTGAGAGGGATTTTGAAAAGTGCGGGATTCTTAACACGTGATTCACGAACCAAAGAACGTAAAAAATATGGGAAAAAAGGCGCAAGAGCCAGCTTCCAGTTCTCTAAAAGGTAGTCTTTTTTATACCATTATATCGTTTGACACAAAATTCTCAGGGGCAAAGAGTTTACTTTTTGCCCCTTTTTTTTATATGAAAGAACAGATTAACCAACTGAATTCTTCCATATTTTGTTGCTGACAGGCCAATGTAAAATACCAAGGCGGCCCATGGCCGTTATATTGAAAGAATCGTCTGATGCAAACTTTTTTGTTCTATGATATTGAAACCAGCGGCTTGAACCCTGCCTTTGATCAGGTATTAACCTTTGCCGGTATCCGGACGGATCTTGATTTAAATCAAATAGGCAGAGAAACGATCACGGTTCGGCTGAGAAAAGATATCGTACCATCTCCAAAAGCCTTTTTAACCCATGGATTGACCTATGATGAGCTGGCCCGGGGGATGAACGAATATGATGCAGCAAAAAAAATTCATTCCCTGGTCAATACACCCGGAACCATAAGTTTAGGGTATAATTCTCTGGGGTTTGATGATGATTTTTTACGATTTCTTTTTTATCGTAACCTTCTGGACCCCTATGCCCATCAGTACAGCAATGGGTGTTCACGCATGGATATGTTGCCCATTGCCGTAATCTATAGAGTGTTTCATCCAGATGGGGTGAAATGGCCCATGATTGAGGGAAAACCAAGTCTTAAGCTTGAGCATATCAGCCAGGAGAATCAATTTGTAACATCCGGCAGGGCACATGAGGCCATGAGTGATGTTGAAGCCTTGATCGGATTGAGTAAGCTTTTAATTCAAAAAAAAGATATCTGGAACTATTGCCTGGATTTTTTTAACAAAAACCGGGATGAGGTCCGAATCAATTCAATTGAAACGGTCTGTGAGGTTCCTTCGGATACATATCAACTGTGTCTGATGGCATCTGCTGCATTCGGTCCTGATGCAAATTATCTGGCACCGGTTCTTCATGTGGGTCAATCCATTGCCTTTAAAAATCAGAATTTATGGCTGCGGCTTGATTCAAACGATATCCTTGGACTTGAGACACAATCAAGCCTGCAGGATACCTTTGTTATTCGAAAGCGATATGGGGATACGCCTGTTGTTTTGCCAGCCATTGAACGGTTTTGGAATAAACTATTGCCATCGTCAAAAGAATCTGCAGAAAAAAATTTAAAAATCATTGGAAAAAACAAACAGCGGTTTAAAGAGTTCATTGCGTATCATCGTGCCTTTAAATATCCATACATACCTAATATAGACTCTGATGCAGCCCTGTATCAGGATGGTTTTTTCTCAGCCGGAGAAAAAAAAGAAATACTATTGTTCCATCAGGCTGGCAAGGACGAAAAAGAGTTGATTGCCGGCCAGATGAAAAGCCCACGGATAAAACAACTGGCCTGGCGGATTCTAATGCGCAATTTCATACAAAGAGCTCAGTTTCCTTATGATATGGAGTATCATCAACATTTAAAACGAATGAAGTCTGATCAGAGATCAGATCAGATAATGGGGTATAAGGGGGATGTGAAATTTAATTGCATGCAGGGGGTTCTGGAATTAGCAGAACTTGAAAAAAAAATGCAAAATCCAAGTCTTGAACAAGCCAGGATGCTTGAATGGTTATCGTCATATATCAGAGCGTTTTAATCCCGGCCGCTCAATCGCTTGAGTTCATCAATCTGCGCTTCATGGATAAACCTGTTCAAAATCATCTCCTTATCCTGGCTGAGAGATATGATATTTAATCCCACAAGCGTGTGGGTAGCAGAATAGTCGTGGTTGATCCGTTTTACCTGTGTTTTAATGGGAAGCGCTTCAGACAGTGCGTCCTGATTCATGTTGATCAGGATGATCCCGATTAAAAGTTCCTGGTGGAGGGTTAACTGGGTTAATGGGTTGTGACGGGTATTGATTTTTTTAGGGATGACAAGACCCATGCCGGTCATGGAGATATCGCGGATGCTAAAATCCCGGGAACTATGGTATTCAAGGTTGTCTAATAAGATCTTGCCCCGAATGATATACCTTTGACTCAACGGAAGGCGAAATGCAGACCGAATATTGATATCAATGATCGGCAATTCATATTTTATTTTCAATGCCGGCACAGTTGATTGATTGGCAAGAGGGAAATGGTCAATCAGTTTTAAATGGGTACAGCTGACCCCTGCCCGGATGGTTCGTTTTTTATCCCGGGTAATGGTTGTCAGGTGGAGCTCGTTGTATGCGGTATTTTTTGAAAAAGGTGTAAGGGGTTGGGCAATGATAATTTCCTGGGCCTCATAATCGGCATCATAGATGATGGAGGACCTGGAATAGGGTGCCACAGAGTTCATGTTAAAAACAAGATCCACGCCGGTAGAGGGTGAAAATATTTTATCCATACAAAAATTCATGGCATAAAAAAATATTCAGGCAGTATTTTCATATAAAATACTGCCTGAATAAATCCTGAAGTTTTATTTTACTGCGTCTTTTAATGCTTTGCCCGGGACAAATTTTGGTACGTTTCTGGCTGGGATATTGATTTCTTTGCCAGTTTGGGGATTTCTTCCTTTTCTAGCTTTTCTTTCAGCTGTTTTGAACGTTCCAAAGCCAACCAGTGTAACAGAGTCATTGGCAGAAAGAGCTTCTGTGATTGCTTTGATAGTGCAGTCGACTGCTGCCTGAGCTTCTTTCTTACTGTTAAGTACTTCTGAAACCTTGTTGATTAAATCGCCTTTGTTCATCTTGATCACTCCTTTTCTTAGGTTTTAGAAATTTCCAAATACTAAAATTTGCCGTTAATCATTTCTAACGTCTAATTTCAATTTAATTCGCTTTTCTGCGTACGTTACGTCGTTGAGAAAGGCGTGTCAAGTCTTTATTCACATTTTTTTTAAAATTTATTGCCTTGTAGAAATAAAAAACATAGAATTGATTAAAAGAGGAGACAAATATGGATGCAAAATTGGTAAACCCGTTTATTGAAGGTGCTTTACATATTTTAGACACCACGGCATTTGTTAAAGTAAAAGCAGAACCCCCATTTTTAAAAAAAGATCGAAAAGCACATGGAGATATTTCAGGGTTCATAGAAATATCCGGCGATCTTTCAGGAACAGCGGCCATCAGCTTTTCAAAAAAAAGCATTCTGGGTATTGTTTCAGCCATGTTTGGTGAGGAAATGACTGAAATTAATGAAGAAATCAATGACGCAGTAGGTGAAATCAGTAATATGATTGCAGGCCATGTAACCACAAAAATTGCTGAAACAGGTAAAAAAGTAACGGTTAAATTTAAAGAAATTAAATTAGGCAAAGATGCTATCATCAATCATGTTGAGGGGGCACCCCACATTCTGGCACTTCCTTTTCGGACAACAAAAGGCAAGGTGGTGATAGAGGTTTGTTACAGTTAAAATTAAATTATCCGGTGATGCTTGTCAGATACCATAAAATTATTTGTTCACCCCAAAAAATATAAAGAACCGTTCCAAAAGAAAGAAAAGGACCAAACGGAATTTTGAATTTTGAATCAGTTCGCCGGGTAAAGGCCATGATTGCAAGTCCGATAATGGTTCCGAATAATGAACCGATAAATATGGTAAAAAAGACGCCTTTGATTCCTGTTGCAGCTCCGATCATGGCCAATAGTTTGATATCTCCGCCTCCCATTCCCTCCTGTTTCTTTAATAGATAATAAAAAAACGCCACAGCATAAAGACTGCCACCGCCTGCTATAATGCCAAGACCGACTTGCTTGATGGTCATTTCCGGCAAAAAATACGCAGAAGATGAAAAGATTAAAATGCCGGGCAAAGAGATGATATCCGGGATGATCTGGTGATCAAAGTCAATAAAAGAAATGGTAAGCAATGTGCTGATAAAAACGAACCAAAAGAAAAATGGAGGGGACACTGAGAATTTTGCATAGAGCAGGACTGCAAAAATACCAGTGATCAATTCTATGATCAAGTACCTCAACGAGATGGATGTTTTGCAGAATTGACATCGACCCAGTAAAAAAAGATAACTGACAATGGGTATATTTAAATAAAAAGGAATAGGGGTGTGACAATTGGGACAAAAGGAACCAGGTGTTATAATGGATTTGTTTTCCGGTATCCTGTAGATACAGACATTTAAAAAACTGCCGATACAGGCTCCGGCCATGAAAAGGTATCCTGCCAGAAAAAAATTAAAATCTATCATTATAAATTCCATTGGTTTATTAAGTTTGTCTGGACTCTTTATCGGACGTTAAAAAAAAAAATGCAAGGACATTGTAAAAACAAAAATATGGTTTATTGTAAAAGCACGAATATGTGCTTTTTAAAATGGACTGTTTGTCACTGAATGACAGGTGGGTCAGTTGCGCATGGCCTATTCAGTGTTTTTTTTATATGAAAGAACAGATTAACTCACTAAATTCTTTCATGCTTTGTTGTGGGCAGGCCAGGGTAGAATACCAGGGCGGCCCATGGCTGTTTATATGAATTAAAGGAGTAAAAATGGCTGAAGCCGATATAGATGATTTGATTGAAATCATTGAAAAAGATAATAATATTGAAGATATTCCGAAAACACTTCCCATGATGCCGGTCAGAGATGTCGTGGTCTTTACGGATATGTTGCTGCCCTTGTTTGTTGGCAGGGAAAAATCCATTAAAGCGGTTGAAGCGAGTATTGAGACGGACCGGTATATCTTTTTGTCAGCCCAGAAAGATTCAGAGATTGAAAAACCCATGGCTGAAGATGTTTATATGGTCGGCACAATCGGTCGAATTCAAAAGATGATCAAATTGCCTGATGGCCGGATCAAAGCTTTGGTCCAGGGGATTGCCAAGGCTAGAATAGTGACATTTCTTAAAAAGAAAGCGTTTTTCAAAGTTGAGATTGAATGTTTGACTGATACGGATCCGGATGAACTGAATATCGAAGACGAAGCCTTGATGCGCAACGTTAAAGAAGCCAGTGAAAAATTACTGGCGTTAAAAGGGGAACTTTCAGTCGATGTGGGGGATCTTCTGGATCACATTCAATCACCGGGTAAACTGGCTGATCTTGTGGCCTCCAATTTAAATCTGAAAGTTGAAGATGCCCAGAGTTTACTTGAGACAACCAATGCGTGCGATCGGCTAAAAAAAGTCAATGATCTTCTGGCAAGGGAATTGGATCTGTCAACGGTTCAGGCAAAAATTCAGACCGATGTCAAAGATGAAATTTCAAAGAACCAGCGGGATTATTACCTGAGAGAGCAGGTGAAAGCAATTCACCGGGAGCTGGGTGAAAATGATGATAAAATTGCTGAAATTGATGAATTCAAAACCAAGATTAAAAAATGCAAGATGCCGCCTGATTGTGAAGAAGAATCTTACAAACAGTTAAAACGGCTTGAACAGATGCATTCTGATTCTTCTGAAGCCTCTGTTGTCCGAACATACCTTGACACTATTGTGTCTTTACCCTGGAGCAAATCAACCAAAGATTTTCTGGATATTAAGATAGCGCAGGAAGTTTTGGACAAAAATCATTTTGGGCTGGATAAAGTCAAGGAAAGAATCCTTGAGTATTTGAGTGTCAGAAAACTCAATCCCAAAAAGAAAGGTCAGATTATCTGTTTTGTCGGCCCTCCGGGTGTGGGGAAAACATCTTTGGGTAAAGCCATTGCCAAGGCCATGAAACGTAAATTTCATCGATTGTCCCTGGGTGGAATCAGGGATGAAGCAGAAATCAGGGGGCACAGACGAACTTATATCGGGGCCATGCCGGGACGGATTTTGCAGGGACTGCGCCAATGCGGTACGAGTAACCCGGTTTTTATGCTTGATGAGATTGATAAACTGGGCAATGATTTTCGGGGCGACCCTTCCTCAGCACTTCTGGAAGCGCTTGACCCGGAACAGAATTTTGAGTTTTCAGATCATTACCTGAACATGCCTTTTGATTTGTCCAATGTGCTGTTTATCCTTACTGCCAATATTTCAGATACCATTCCATCAGCTTTGCTGGATCGAATGGAAGTAATTCAGATCCCAGGCTATACCCGTGAGGAGAAACTGGTTATTGCCCAGAACCATTTATTGCCCAGGAAACTTAAAGACAATGGATTGATTCGACGGACAATTAATTTCAGTTCCGGTGCTATGGAGCAAATTATTGGCGAATATACCCTTGAAGCGGGTTTAAGAGGACTTGAAAGAAAACTGGATGCGGTGTGCAGAAAAATAGCCAGAAAGATTGCTGAAGGGAAAAAAGGCAAGTTTACCGTTACCAAACAGAATCTGACAAGATATCTGGGTCCCCCCTATTTTGTAACGGAACTGGATCAGGAAGAAAGTCAGGTTGGTCTGGCAACCGGTCTTGCCTGGACAGAAGTAGGTGGTGAACAGCTGTATATTGAAGTGTCGTTATACAAGGGAAAAGGGGAGCTGATGGTCACAGGCCAGATCGGTGATGTTATGCAGGAGTCTGCTAGGGCTGCCCTGACCTATACCAAAGCCAATGCGGATCTGTTTGACATTGATAAAGAAGAGTTTGATAATAACGACATTCATCTTCATGTTCCTGCAGGGGCTATTCCCAAAGATGGTCCGTCCGCCGGGATTGCCATGGCAACTGCATTGATTTCAGCATTTACCAATCGAAAGGTGGATCACAAAGTCGGGATGACCGGTGAAATCTCTTTGCGGGGAAGAGTGCTTCCCATTGGCGGACTTAAGGAAAAAGCCCTTGGTGCGTTGCGGGCAGGGATTGAGCATATCATCATTCCGGAGAAAAACAAAAAAGATTTATATGACATGCCCAAGGTGATTAAACAGAAAATAAAATTTACCTGTGTCAGGGATGTTTTGGAAGTTCTGGAGATTGCCCTGGAAAAAAAAGTTGAAAAACCAGTGGAAGAACCTGTAAAAAAAACAAGCAAATCCAAAAAGGCCTCAACAGAGTGATCCTTCTGTGTTTAAGCACGGCTGAACAGGGCAGCAGTCTTGCGATTGTTGATGGAGACCGCCTGATCTGTGAGGAATACTGGGATACCAGACAGACGCATTCCAAACGACTGCTCTCAATGATTGAGCATATGGTCAAAGAGCGGTCCGGTTTAGACCTGAAGGACATTGATGCATTTGTCGCAGCCAGGGGACCGGGCAGTTTTACCGGACTTCGAATCGGTATCAGTGCTGTCAAGGGGCTTGCCTATGCCATGGGAAAACCCGGATTAGGCGTTTCAAGCCTTGATGGCATTGCCTTTCGGTTTGCTTATGCCTCTATTCCTGTCTGCGTGATGATGGATGCCAAAAGAGATGAAGTCTATACGGCAATCTATCAGTTCAAGGCCGGACATCTGTTGTCCAAAACCAGGGAACGGGTAATGAATCCTTCTGAAGCCATTGCCATGGTAGACAGCCCGGCTGTGTTTGCAGGGTCCGGGTCAAAAGCGTATAAAACCATTATTGAACAGCAAACAGACAATCCTGTTATTGCGGCCCCCCATTTAGATTCTACCAGTGCCATGGCATTGATCCAGTCCCTGGTTTCAGCCGGGAATTTTCTGGATCATCCAGGCAATCGGCTTGAACCGGTTTATATTCGAAAATCAGATGCTGAATTGAATACAACTTCTGCATAAAAGGCAATGGGGCGTACCATTTTTTTTAAAAAAGAGAGAATAGTAGATTTTCTTGAAAAATAAGGATGTTGACATTCTGAGCGCTTTTTTGATATTATAGCCAGATTATACTAACAGGAAGTTAGATCATGGATAGTTCAAAATGGCCGGCTCGTGCAAGTTTACCTGTTGCGCAACCCGGCTTAAAATTTATTATAACAGCCATTCTTTTAACTGGGCTGCTTTTTTATTTTGGATGGACTGGGTTTGCCTGTTTTTCTTTCGGGATCACCGTGTTTGTTGTCTGGTTTTTCAGAGATCCTGAACGGATACCCCCTGAAGGTGATAAAAATTTAATCTCTCCGGCTGACGGAAAGGTTATTGTTATCGATAAACTAAAAGGATGTGATTATCTGGCAGGGCCATGTATCAAGGTCAGTATTTTCATGAATGTATTTAATGTTCATGTGAATCGAATGCCGTTTGATGGTGAAATAGAAAAGGTGCTGTATCATCCGGGAAAATTTATGAATGCCTCCTTTGATAAGGCATCAACCCACAATGAAAGAAATACATTGGTTGTCCGAACAGCCAGTAATGAGCGGTTTGCTGTGGTTCAGATTGCCGGGCTGATTGCCAGGCGGATTGTCAATTGCGCCAAAGTCGGAGATGTGTTGAGCAAGGGAGATCGTTACGGTATGATCCAGTTCGGATCCCGGCTTGACCTGTATTTACCTGCTGATTTTAATGTGACCGTTCAAATGGGTGAAAAGACAATTGCCGGTTCTACGATTATCGGGGTGATGAAATAAAAGGTCGATACAGGGTTTTAAAATTGTAGTTTTAAAAAATGGAGTAAACGTAAGTTTGGAGCAGATACCGATTACAAAACAGGGCTATGAGGCCTGTAAAAAAGAACTTGAGAGATTGAAAACCATTGAACGGCCTGACAATATCAAGGCAATTGAAGTGGCCAGGGCCCATGGGGATTTATCTGAGAATGCAGAATACCATGCGGCAAAAGAGCGCCAGTCCTTTCTTGAGGGTAGAATCGGGGAACTCAGCTATCGATTGGGAAATGCTAAAATTATTGATCCACAAACAGTTCCCAAGGATGCTGTCCGTTTTGCAAGCCGGGTGATTGTTGAAAATCTGGATTCAGAAGAACGCGCTCAATATTTGATCGTTGGTGCTGAAGAAGCGGACATCAAGCAGGGTAAAATATCGGTTACGTCCCCTTTGGGCAGTGCCATGTTGGGAAAAAAACCCGGGGATGAGATCATTGTTCAGGCCCCTGGCGGCAAAAGAATTTATGAAATAATTGATATTCTCTAAAATATTGGAGGTGTGTGTTGGCACGAGTTACAATTGAAGATTGTTTAAAAAATGTGGATAACCGGTTTACTTTGGTTCATCTGGCAGCCAAACGGATCAGACAGGTCAGAGAAGGTGCGGATCTGTTGGTGAAAGCATCCAAAAATGAAGATGTTGTTTCTGTTTTACGAGAGATCGCAGCAAACAGAGTGGTCGCCAAAAAGAAAGACGAAGACCAATAGCCTGCAAAAGTTTGAAAATCAGGCTTGAAAAAAGAATTAATCATGCAATTGGACAAGCCATTCATGATTGGGGTATGATTGAGGAAAACGACAGGATCCTTGTGGGGGTGTCGGGCGGCAAAGACAGCCAGGTATTGCTGGATCGCTTGTTTTCCCTGAAAAAAAAAGCACCGATTGAATTTGAAATTTTTCCAGTTCATATTGATGCCGGCTTTGAAGGGTCTTTTTCAAAAGAACTTCAAGAATTTGTCGAAAAAATTTATGGCTCATTGAAAATTGAATATACCGATTTCGGAGTGCGTGCACATTCTGAAAAAAACACAGAGAACCCTTGTTTTCTGTGTTCCTGTCTAAGAAGAGCACGGCTTTTCGATATTGCCAGAGAAACCGATTGTAAAAAAATTGCCCTGGGCCATAATAAGGATGATATTATTGAAACCTTATTTATTAATATCTTTTATGCCGGCAAAATCGGGACCATGAAGCCGAAACAATCTTTTTTCAATGGGGCGGTTGATATCATCAGGCCATTGTCCTATGTTGAAAAAAAGGATGTATCTGCTTTTTGTAAGATGGTTTTGCTGCCTGAATTTAAAAACACCTGCCCCAGCGCCGACACGACAAAACGCAGTGAGATAAAACATATGCTGGAAACCATGTATACCCATAACAAACATATAAAAGGCAATATATTCAGGGCAATGAGCAATCTTGCATCTGACTATCTGTTAGATATTAAACAATGATAGACATTCAAAATCAACTTGATTATAGAAATATCCCGATTGATAAAGTCGGGATAAAAGGACTGAAATATCCTGTAAAGGTTCTTGATAAAACAAGCGGCCTGCAATCCACTGTTGCCCAGATCAGTATGTATGTCGACCTGCCACACCAGTGCAAGGGCACGCATATGAGCCGATTTGTAAAAATTTTGCATTTGTTCAGAACCCAGGTATCATTAGAGTCAATTACCAATATCCTTGAGGATATGAAAAAAATTTTAAATGCAGAGTCCTCTCATATTGAAATTACTTTTCCCTATTTTATTGAAAAGAAATCACCCGTGACCCGTTCAAAAGGATTAATGGATTATACCTGTTCCATATTCGGCTCCTCAGATAAAGATCATAATACAGATATAGTCCTCAAGGTGGCGGTTCCCGTGACATCGGTATGCCCCTGTTCAAAAGAGATCAGCAAATACGGAGCCCATAACCAGAGAGGCGAAGTCCTGGTCAATTCCCGATTTAAAAAATTTATCTGGATAGAAGATATTGTTCAGATTGTTGAATCTTCTGCTTCCTGTGATATATTTTCCGTCTTGAAAAGAGCAGATGAAAAATTTGTCACTGAAAAAGCATACGATAACCCACAATTTGTTGAAGATATTGCAAGGGATGTGGCCAAAGCCCTGATGGAGGATGAAAACATCACCTGGTTTTCCGTGTCTGCAGAAAATTTTGAGTCCATTCATAACCATAGTGCGTATGCCTATATTGAAAAAGGAACAGAGTCTTAAGTTCTTTAATGAAAACTTATGCAGAAATTACAGTCCCCATTTTTTAAAATAAAATCAGAGAATGCGATATTTGTTTTTGTTGTTTTAACCTTTCTCCTTTTACCCGTCGGAACAGCCCCTCCCATTATTTCGATTTCAATTGCTGCTGCCATCTGGTTGTTTTCCGGAAAAATATTGCAAATTAAATCTATTGTCAGAAAATCCTGGCTCTGGCCTGTTATTCCATTTTTGATCTTACCATGGATAGGGCTGCTATATTCACAGAATCTTGATCTGGGTTTGAATTATGCCCTGAAAACAAAGTATTGGGTTGCAGTATTTCTGACAGCCGGAATTGCTTTTGATGAAAAAAAAATCTTTATCCTTGTAAAATGTCTGTGGACAGGGCTTTTTTGTGGAGCTGTGCTCGCAGCATTACAGTTTTTTGGTTTGATGATACCAATTAAAGCATTATATTTAGGCTTTGGGATTGTCCACACCCTCATCTGTATGTATTTGATTATTGGGATACTTACAGTATCTTTTTATTTTAAAAATACCAAAAATTGGAAAAACAGACTTGTTTTGTTGTTTTTAATCCTTGCATTTGTATTTCATCTTGCAGTGCTTAAAGGCAGAGCAGGATATCTTGTTTTTGCCATTCTTTCCCCGTTGGTTGCCAATAATTTAATGAATAGATTTTCTTTAAAATTTAAAACCATGGTGAGTATCATTCTTGTGGGTTCCATTTTTTTATCTCCAGTGGTTAGAACAGTGATACAAGATACCTTTACTAATGTCAGCGAACACAAGGAAAAAATACTGGCGGGTGAAGATATCGATATCATTGAAAGGCCATTTATCATTCGTGAAACTATTCGAAGTATTCAGGCACATCCTTTGATGGGTACTGGAACCGGTAGCCTTTCCGTGCCGACCATGGCCAAAGGGCATAGGGTTGACCATGCCCATAATAATTTGCTTTATATGTGGTCAAGTTTTGGAATTTTAGGGCTTGTATCCTGTTTTTGGCTGTTCTGGAAGATGTTTGCACTTTCCTGGAAATCAAGAGATACGGCTATGGGGTATTTTGTATTTTCCACTTGTAGCGTTCTTTTTTTAGGTGGCATGTTTGATACCATGATTTTAAATACAGGAACCTTGCTTTTTTTAACATT